>JAPOVS010000077.1 GCA_026708055.1 bacterium
GACGGGCACCCTCTCGGTGCCCTTCACCGACACCGCCGTGGACGAGCCCGACGGCAGCATCACCGCCCGCGTGGTCGGCGGGACGGGCTGCACCGGGTACACGGTCTCCGCGGAGGAGCCGGCGGACGAGGCGCTGGTCAAGGACGGCGAGGCCACCCTGGTCTCCCTGACCAGCGACGACACCCGGATGACGGAGGGCGACGCCACCGACACCGCCGTGGCCAAGCTTGCCCTCTCCCGCCCCCTCCACGTCCGGGAGATGATCGAGGTTCGCCTGACCCTGACCACCGCGACGGGGGCGCGGCTGCCCGGCCACGCCACGCCGGACTTCGCGGTGGCGGCGACGGGCGCGGGCGTGACCGCGTCGGGCCTCGCGTCGGCGGAGCCGAAGCTGTTCTTCACCGGCTCGGCCAGCGGGGAGGTGCGGGAGGCGACCGTCACCGTCACGCCGGTGTCGGGCCTCGACGACGGCGACACGGCGCACGAGGTCGTGACCCTGGCCCTGGTCTCGGACTCGGTGCTCAGCGGCCGGGGCCTGGCCACCACCGTCAGCGGCGGCGTGGGCCGGGGCAGCGACTTCTCCCAGCAGCTGGTCTTGACCGACGACGAGGGCGGCGCGCTGCCCACTCTCACCGTGTCGGTGGTGGGCGGCCACGGCCACATCGCCGAGGGCGGCACCCGCCGCATCCGCATCCAATCGGACCAGGCCGCGCTGCCCGGCGGCATCGCCGTCGCCGGCCTCGCCTCGGGCTCCTCCTACAGCTCGGGCTACGCGGGCGCCGTCCCGTCAAGCGCCACGATCCCCAGCGGCGGCACGAGCGTGGACTTCGACATCAGCGTCACCAACAACTCAGCCGACGCCGACTACGGGACCCTCACCTGGACCCTGCCGGAGAACGACGCCCTCTACAGCCGCGGCGACCCCCACACGGTGCGCCTCGTGATCGCCGACGACGACATCGCCTCGCCGATACCGCGGCCCGAGGTCTACGAGTTCCCGTACCTCAAGTGGCATCTGCCGCCGTTCTACTACCTGCCCCGGGCGAAGATCCTGGCCGACGGCAGGCGGACGGTCACGGCTTACGAGGATCCCTCGACGCGCAATGCCGACGGGTCGATCAACACCGACGACTACTACTGGCACCGCGACCTGTACGTCCAGCACGACCCCAACCGCAACAACCCGATGTACTACTACTTCTGGTTCCATCCCGGCTATCAGCCCACAGGGCCGGTCACTTTGACGATCAAGGCGGTGGACCACAACAACAACGCCAACGCGGAGACGGGCCGGGTCGCGTTCGCGCTGGATCTCGATCTGACCGCTCCCCCCTATGGGGAGAACGGCCCCTTCACCGATGACGTGCTGACGGTCACGCTCAACCCCGAGGACCTGGTCCGCGAGAGCGGCGGCGCTTTGCATTTCAGGCCCGGGTTCGGGATCTATGTGAATCCGCGGGTGTACAACGAGTGCGTGGACATCACCCACACGCTCTCGGGCGGCGGCTACGGCAGCGTGACGGTGGAGCCGATGCGGGTGCATCTGATGCCGGCCTTCCAAGCGGGAGTGACTCAGGACCGCACCAACACGGCGTGCGGCTCGCCCGGGCTGCTGGACTCGGAGCTGCGCACTGTGGGGCGGCAGTCGGGCTACGCGTGGACGTCCCTCGCGATCGACCTCACGGGCAGTAGCGACGCCCCGGTCCCGCCGCCGACGGTGCACCTGGACGTCGGCAAGCATTGGACCATTCACCACACCGATCTCGACGGGCGGACCATCAGAGAGGGCGACTACGCCACCTTCACCGTCCGCTACATCGGTGACGTCTACGAACCGGTGACCGTCAAGTACACGGTCAGCCAGACGGGCGACGTGATCGACACCGCCCGCTTCAACCCGCACATCCAACACTCGGTGACGATTCTCGCCAGTTCGTACTTCAGCGGGGCCGTCAGCTTCGACATCCCCACCAAGGGTGACAACGTCACCGAGCCCGACGGGTCGATCACGGTGAGGCTGGTGGCGGACAGCGCCTACAATTCCACTGCCGATCCGATCACGGTGCAGGTGACCGACGGCGGCGGGCCGGTCGGCATGAACTCGCCGCCCCAGCCCCCGCAGCCGGACACGAACGGCCAGCCGCAGATACAGGGCGGCCCCGGCGACGAGAACGGCAACCCGGTCGGCCCCGTTGGCTCCAATGCGCCGCCCTCCGACGCCATCGGCTCCAACGCGCCGCCATCGACGGACTCCGATGGGTCCGGCGCGCCGCCCTCCGACGCCATCGGCTCCGGCGGCTCCAGCACGCCCACGCCGAAGCCGGCGGGTTGGCCGCACGGTCTGGCCCAACTGCCTGAGGGCGGCGACAGCGAGATCATCACGATCAGCCTCGGCGGCGGCGCCCTCGGGGAAAACCAGGAGGTGGTGGCGACGTTGCGCTCATCCGGCGCCACGCCGCTGGACGACTACACCCTGACGCTGGACAGCGCGTCCAGCCCGGGCGTGAGCGTCAGCCGGGACTATCCGCTCAACGCCGCCGAGTCGCGGATCACCTTCGGGCCCGGCGCGGGACGCGCCGTGCTCTGGCTGCGCGCCATCGGCGACCACGTCGAGGAGTACGAGCGGCTCACCCTGACGGTCACCGGCACGGTCTACTTCGACGGCTCAGATACCACGAACATCCCGGTCAACCGGAGCCTGGAGTTCGCGATCATCGACGGCGCGGCCCCCGACGCCGAGTTGGCGCAGGCGGAGCGTCTCATCCTGGCGATGACACAGCGCCACAGGAACGTGACAGGCAACGCGCGCGCCCTTGCCAACTGGAACAAGGCGCTCAAGACGATCCTCGGCCAGCAGGGCGGGTTCACCGTCGAGGAGCTGCAGCAGCACGCGGCAAGCGTCCAGGCCGGCAAGCCGACGCAGCGCTGGGCGTTGGTGCTGAAGGTGGCCAAGAAGCTCGATGCGCTGCGCCAGCAGCGGGCGCAGCAGGCAACGCCGCAGATCAGCGTCAGCGCCGACGGCGCGATAACCGAGGGAGGCTCCGCGTCCTTCACGGTCACCGCCGACCCCGCCCCGGCGTCGCCGCTCACGGTCAACGTCGCGGTCACCCAATCGGGCGACTTCGGCGCATCCACCGGCGCGACGACGGTGACGATCCCCACCACAGGCAGCGTCAGCCACGCCGTGGCCACCGACGACGACGGCGCCGACGAGGCCGACGGCTCGGTCACCCTCACCGTCAGCGCGGGCGACGGCTACACCGTCTCCTCCAGCAGCGGCGCCGCGA
>JAPOVS010000078.1 GCA_026708055.1 bacterium
TGGCCGCGCCGGAGATGATGTGGTCGACGCCGAAGCTGACCGTTGCGATGGCGTGCAGCAGCCCGCCGATGGCCCCGCCAGCGGCGCCGATGAGCATGCCCCACCACGGGCCGAACTCCAGTGCCCCGTAGGCGCCGAACCAGGTGCCGAGGATGAGCATGCCCTCCAGGCCGATGTTCACCACGCCGGCCCGCTCGGAGAAGATGCCCCCCATGGCTGGCATCAGGATCGGCACCGCGTAGGCGAGCGCGATCGACCAGGTGGTGCTGTGGGCGAGTTGGTCGGTGGCCGGTCGGGCGAACTGCTCGGTGAGGGCGAGGAGCGCCACGCCGATGACGGCGATGACGGCGAACCGCAGCCGCCGCTGGAACTGCCGGTCCTGCGGTGTGTCCGTCGGGCGCGGGTACCAGTTGGGTCGGCCGGCGAAGCGCTCGAACGGCTGCCAGGGCTTCGGCGCGTCGCCGTCGGGGGTGGTCTGGGAGTCGAGTGTCATGTCGCGGGTCTCGTGTCGGACTCGGTCGCGTCGGACGGCGTACCCGGGGGTGTATCCGGCTCGCTCGATGCCATAGCCAAGGAGGCGGCGCGTGCCTCCTCGTCCTGGCGCCGCCGCTGCACCACGACGAACGTGATCACCGCGGCGAAGATCATGATTCCCTTCATGATCTCCACGATCTCCTGGGGGGCGTCACCGTGCACGTCCAGAATCGGCGCGGCGCTCTCCAGGAACGCGAATCCGAGGGCACCGATGGCGATGCCGCCTGGATGGTTCTGGCCCAGCAGCGCCACGGCGATGCCGGCGAAGCCGAGGTTCTGGGTGAACTGCAGCCCGTAGGCGTAGTCGCGGCCCAGCACCTCCGGCAGCCCCACCAGGCCTCCCACTGCCCCGCTGAGCGCCATGGCCACGATGATCGTTCGCTTCGGGGAGACGCCGGAGGCCTCGGCGGCGAGCGGGTTGATGCCCGACGCCCGCAGGTCGTAGCCGGGCCGGGTTCGTGCGACGTAGATCCAGTAGAGGATCCCGATGATGATCGCCACGATGACGAACCCCCAGAGGAAGCGGCCCTTGCCGATCTCCCGGGTGAACGTCTCGACGAAGCCGTTCAGGTCGGGCATGCGGCCCGAGGGTGGGATCTCGGCGGTCTCCTGGTTGAGGCTCTCGTCGGGAACGTCCCAGCGCCGGAACAGCATCGCCACGACGAAGCTGATGGAGACGGCGTTGAGCATGATCGTGGAGATCACCTCGTGGATGCCGCGGGTGACCTTCAGGACACCGGCGATGAGCGCCCACACCGACCCCGTGGCCATGCCCACCAGGATGATGACCGTGAGGTGAAGCGGCGCGGGCAGTGACAGTTCGGCGGCCACCTGCGCGGCAATGATCGACGCCAGGATGTACTGACCCTCCACACCGATGTTGAAGAGGTTCATCCGGAAGCCGATCGCCACCGCCACCGCCGACAGGTACAGCGGCGTGGCCCTGTTCACCATGTCGACGAGGGTCTCCAACTCGAACCCGTAGGAGAACATGCGCCCGTAGGCCGGGAACGGGTTGCTGCCGCTGAGCACGAGCGCTATCGAGGCCACGGCCAGCGACAGGATCAGCGCCGCCACGGGCGCAGCCAGCGCCAGCGTGAGGCGCCGGTGTGCGGGGAGACGATGGGAGGTGCGGGTGCTCATGCGTGCTGCATCTCCTCGACCTCACCGGCGGCGCCGGTCATGTGGGCGCCCAACTCGCGGGGAGTGACGGTCGCCGGATCCAGCGCGGCGGAGATGCGGCCGCGGAAGATGACGAGCAGGTGGTCCGACAGCCCGATCAACTCGTCCAGATCGGCCGAGACCAGCAGCACAGCCAGCCCCTGCTCGCGCGCCTGGTGCAGCGTCTCCCAGACGGCGGCCTGGGCGCCCACGTCGATGCCCCGCGTCGGGTGTGCGGCGATCAGCAGATTGGGCGTCATGATCATCTCCCGCCCGATAATCAGCTTCTGCTGGTTGCCGCCGGAGAGGGCATGGGCCGCGACGTTGGGCCCCGGCGTGCGCACGTCGAAGGCGGCGATGAGTTCCCGGGTCTTGTTACGCGCCGCCTTGGGGGTCAGCCAGAAGCCCTTGCGCGAGTACGGCTCCTTGCCCTGGTGCCCGCACATGGCGTTCTCCCAGAGCGGCGCGGGCAGCAGCAGGCCTCGCCGGTGACGATCCTCGGGGATGTACCCGATGCCCGCCTCGCGTCGCCGGCGCACGGTCCATTCGTTGATGTCGGCGCCCTCCAGGAGCACGCGGCCCTGCGACGGCTCCCGGATCCCCAGCAGGGCCTCCACGAACTCGACTTGGCCGTTGCCCTCCACGCCGGCCACACCCACGATCTCGCCCCGGCGAACCTCCAGGCTGATCCCCTTGACGACCTCCCGCTCGTCGTCGTCGAGGACCGAGAGACTTTCGATCTGCAGGGAGACGGTGTCCCGCACGGTCGTGGTCCGGGCCTCGGGGGTGGGAAGCTCCGAGCCGACCATCAACTCCGCCAGATCGCGGGGCGATACCTCGTCGGGCTTCACCGTGGCGACCGTCCTGCCCGCCCGCAGGACGGTGATCGTGTCGGCGATCTCCAGCACCTCGTCCAGCTTGTGGTCGATGAAGACGATCGTCTCGCCGCGGGCGCACATGTCCCGCATGTTGCGGAACAACTCCTCCACCTCGTGGGGAACGAGAACCGAGGTGGGCTCGTCCAGGATGAGGATGCGGGCGCCCCGGTAGAGCACCTTGATGATCTCGACGCGCTGGCGCTCGCCCACACCCAGGTTCTCGACCGGTTCGTCGAGGTGCACGTCCAGCCCGTAGGCGTCGCTGAGTTCGGTGACGCGCCGGCGCGCGCCGGCGAAGTCGATGCGCCCGCCTCGCCCCGTCGGTTCGGCGCCGAGGATGATGTTCTCCAGCACCGTGAGGTTGTCGGCCAGCATGAAGTGCTGGTGCACCATGCCGATGCCGGCGGCCAGGGCGTCTCGGGGCGAGCGGAAATGCACCTCGTCGCCTCTGACGACGATGCGCCCCTCGTCGGCGGGCAGCATGCCGTACAGCACGTTCATGAGCGTGGACTTGCCGGCGCCGTTCTCGCCGCAGATGGCGTGGATCTCGCCCTCGGCGACCGTGAGGTTGACGCGGTCGTTGGCGAGCACCCCGGGGAAGCGCTTGGTGATGTTCTCTAACGACAGAGCCGGCGTCATGGCGTCGCGATCGACCTCCTGGGGCGAACTCGGCGCCTAGCTTGGCACGCCACCGTCGAGCCCGCGTGGAGTGTCCGGGCGAGAGTTGACCGGTGCGGGGTCCCGGAACACTCCGGGACCCCGCACCGGTGACGAGCGTGCCGCTGGATCAGCCGGTCGTCTCCGGGACGACGATGTCGCCGCGGATGATCGCCTGCTTGAACTCCTCGAGTTGCGGGATGATGTCGTTCAGGAAACCGCCGGAGATGGAGTAGCCCACGCCGTTGGCTGCCAGGTCGAACACGGTGAGGCCGCCGGTGAACGTGCCGTTGACGACCCTCTCGATGGTGTTGTAGACGGCCACGTCGACCCGCTTCAGCATTGAGCTGAGGATGTACGGTCGCACCTCCTCGGCGGACGTCCAGTACTGGTCGGAGTCCACGCCGATGGCCCAGACCTTGGAGCCGCCGGCCTCGCTGAACTCCTTGGCCGCCTCGAACAGACCCGCGCCCGAGCCGCCGGCGGCGTGATAGATCACGTCCGCGCCGCCTTCGTACATGGACTGGGCGATGATCTTGGCCTCGGCGGGCTGCGACCAGCCGTCGAAGTCAGGCGGCTCGGTCACGTAGGTGGCCAGGATTTCGATGTTCGGATCCACGGCGTAGACGCCCGCCTCGAAGCCGGCGTGGAACTTGCGAATGATCGGGATGTCCACGCCGCCGATGAACCCGACGGTGCCGGTGTTGGACTTCAGCGCCGCCGCGGCGCCCACGAGGAACGAGCCCTCGTGCTCGGCGAAGGTCAGTCCGGCGAGATTGGGGAGCTCAGCGGGAAAGCTGTCGATGATGCCGAAGAAGGTGTCGGGGTTGTTGGTCGCCACCTCGGTGATGGACTCGCCGAACAGGAAGCCCACGCCGATCACGAGGTCGGCGCCGTCGGCAGAGAGTTGCAGCAGCTCGGCGCGGTTGGAGCCGTCGGGGTTCGGCGAAGCCTCCGTCGGGTTTATCCGCAGGAAGTCGGCCGCCCTGTCGAGGCCCGCCGCCGCGGAGTCGTTGAACGACTGGTCGCCGCGGCCGCCGATGTCGAACACCAGCGCCGCGGTGACGTCCTCGCCGCCGCCGCGCTCGGTGGTCTCGGGCACCACGATGGTGCCGCCCACGATGGCTTCCTTGAACCTCTCCAGTTCGGGCACGATGTCGTCCACGAAGCCACCCGTGGTGGAGTAGCCGACGCCGTCCACGGCCAGGTTGAAGACCGTTGTGCCGCCGGTGAAGGCACCGTTGGCGACCGCTTCGATGGTGTTGTAGACCGCCACGTCCACCCGCTTCAGCATCGACGTGAGGATGTACGGGCGGACCTCCTCGGCGGAGGTGTTGTACTGGTCGGAGTCCACGCCGATGGCCCACACGTGGGAGCCGCCGGCCTCGCTGAACTCCTTGGCCGCCTCGAACAGGCCTGCGCCCGTCCCGCCGGCCGCGTGATAGATCACATCGGCGCCGGCCTCGTACATGGACTGGGCGATGATCTTGCCCTCCGCCGGCTGCGACCAGCCGTCGAAGTCCGGCGGCTCGGTGACGTAGGCGTCGAGGATGCGGATGTCCGGGTTGACGGCGTGGACGCCTGCCTCGAAGCCGGCGTGGAAGCGCCGGATCAGCGGGATGTCGACGCCGCCGATGAAGCCGACGGTGCCGGTGTTGGACTTCAGCGCCGCGGCCGCGCCGACGAGGAACGAGCCCTCGTGCTCGGCGAAGACCAGCCCGGCGAGGTTGTCGGTTCCCTCGGGGGCGCTGTCGATGATGCCGAAGAAGGTGTCGGGGTTGTTCGCCGCCACCTCGGTGATGGACTCGCCGAACAGGAAGCCCACGCCGATCACCAGTTCGGCGCCGTCGGCGGAGAGCTGCAGCAGCTCAGCACGGTTGGAGCCGTCGGGGTTCGGCGAGGCCTCCGTGGTGTTGACGCCCAACTCGGCGGCCGCCCTGTCCAGGCCTGCTGCGGCCGAGTCGTTGAACGACTGGTCGCCGCGCCCGCCGATGTCGAACACCAGTGCCGCGGTGATGTCCTCGGCGCCCGGAGGCGGCGGGGGAGGCTCGGCGGGTGCGTCGGCAGGCGCCTCGGCCGGCGCGTCGGCAGGTGCCGGCGCCTCGGCCGCCCCGTCGTCCGCGGCCGGCGCCGGCGCGGGTGGCGCCTCGGCAGCGGTCGTGGGTTCGTCGTCGCCGCCGCACGCCGCCGCCACCATCACGGTGGCCAGCAGGATCGCCAGCAGCCCGGTAAGTCCTCGTCTCATTGTCTCTCGTTTCTCCTTGCGGTTCTCGGCTCAAGGGGGCCTTCGCCCTCTCCCCATTAGCGGCGGATTGCGGGTGCCCCGCAGGGAAGTGACCCGCAGGCACGTAGCGATCCGGACCGGACCGCGCCCCGCCGACGCCCGCAGACTATCCGCGGTCGGCGGTACGCGTTGCTCGCCGGGCCGCCGGCGCGGGGCGCCCCGACCGCTTCACCGAGACCGGGACCGTCGGGTTCGAGCGCCGCATGGAGACCGCGGAGGAATACAAGGAGTTCGGTGCCGCTAATCCGAGATGGCGGGGCCGCCTCGGCGGGTTTTCTCTAGACAGCTCTTGCAGCCGAGGCGGTGGCGGTTGCGGGCGACGAGTTCGTAGACGCCGGCCGCCAGCAGGGAGATACCCGGCCAGGTGAGGGTGCGGCCGAGCCTGGCCCAGGACCCGCCGCAGGCCCCCAGCGCGGCGGTGATGGCAAGGTGGCCGCGGTGCTGCGTGCCGTCGCCGTCGATCCACCAGGCGGCGTCGGCGGCCTGCTCGGGATTCAGACCCAGCGCGGCGAGGGGGGCTCGCTGCGACGCCACGACCGCTGCGTCAACCACGAGCCGGGGGGCGATCCAGTCTGCGCAGCGTTGGCAGAAGCCGCAGTCGCCGTCGTAGACGAGCACCGGGAGCGCCCGAACATCGGTCGCCGGCCGGATCCCCTCCGGGTGATCGGGTGCCGGGGCGGGCTCCGGGGGCACGGGGGTGCGAGGGTCGTCGGCGGCTTGGCGCGCCGGTTGGGGAACTAGGAGTTGCGGCCCAGGTTGGGCTTGCGTCCGTGGTTTGCCTTCTTGCGCCGGGCGTTGGCCCGCTTGCGCTGCGTGCGCTTCGACATGGGTACCTCCCGGAGGACCAGCCTACCGGTGGCTGTCCGGCAAGCCCGCGGCCCGATGGGGTGCCGCCGGCATGCCGCGCGGGCGTCCCGGTACGCTGCGTCCGCTGTGCAGCGATTCGGGCTCGTGGGCCTGCCCAACTCCGGAAAGTCGTCGCTCTTCAACGCGCTGACCGGCGGTGACTCGCCGGTGGCGCCCTACGCCTTCACCACCGTGGACACGCACCTCGGCGAAGCCAAGGTGGCCGACGAGCGGCTCGATCTGGTCGCCGCCACGAGCGGGTCGGCCAAGGTCACCCCTGCGACCGTGCAGTTCAGCGACATCGGCGGGCTGGCTTCCGGAGCGGCTCGCGGCGAGGGCCTCGGCAACCGGTTCCTCGGCGGCATCCGCGAGGTCGACGCCGTGGTGCTGGTCCTGCGCGCCTTCGCCGGCGAGGAGGTCGAGGGCATCGACGATTCACTGGAGTCGCTGCTCACGCTGGAACTGGAACTGGGCCTTGCCGACCTCGAGAGCCTCGAGCGGCAGGCGGACAGGAAGCGCCGGCAGGCCAAGGGCGACGCCTCCGTCGGCCCCGAGGTGGCATGCATGGAGCGGGCCACCGAGGTTCTGGCCGGTGGCACGCCGCTGTGGCGCAGCGATCTCACGGTCGCCGAGCGGGAGTTGCTGGCCCCGTGTTTCCTGCTCACCAACAAGCCTGTCGTCGCCGTGGTGAACGTCGACGAACAGGCCGCCGTCGCCGACACCGAGGCCGCGGTCACGGGAGTGCGCGCGGCGCTGGGCGGGGCGCAGACGCTCGCCGTGTGCGCGCGCCTGGAGGCAGAGGTGGCGGAACTGCCCGAGGCCGAGCGGGGCGAGATGGCCGAGAGCCTCGGCCTCGGGGAGGGGGCCCTGGCACGGCTCGTGGCCGCCTCGTACCGCGCCCTGGGCTTGCGCACGTTCTTCACCACCGCACCCAAGGAGACCCGGGCGTGGCCGTTCGCGGCCGGAAGCACCGCCGACGTCTGTGCCGGGCTGGTCCATACGGACTTCCAGCGGGGTTTCATCCGCGCCGAGACCATCCAGTGGGCGGATCTGTTGGAGATGGGCTCGTGGTCGGCCGCCCGCGCCGGCGGGCTCCTGCGCGCCGAGGGTCGCAGCTACGTGGTGCAGGACGGCGACGTCCTGGAGATCCGCTTCAACGTGTAGCCGGGTTCCCGGGAGTCGCAGCCGGGTCAGGCGCGGTGCAGCAAGTCGCCGCGCAGGGCTCGGGCCATGGACCGGAGCTGCCCAGGGCGCGGCGCGGTGCGCGCGGGTCGAGCCGTTCGCGGATCAACTCCACGATCATGTCCACGAAGTCGGGATGGGTGCCCACCGTCGGCGAGCGCGCCAGACGCATGCCGAGCGCCGCGGCGGCGCCGGCGGCCTCGTCGTCCAGATCGTGGATCACCTCCATGTGGTCCGACACGAACCCCAGCGGCACGAGGACGACGTCGTCGACGCCCTCCCGCTGCAGCGCCTCGAGATGGTCCGCGACGTCGGGCTCCAGCCACGGCACCTGCGTCGGGCCGCTGCGGCTCTGATAGACGAGATCCCAGCGGCGCGCACCTCCGGCCTCCGAGCGCTGCGGCACGCGCTCGGCGATCAGCGCGGCCGCCTCGCGCAGTTGACGCTCATAGGGTGCGCCGGCCGCCATCGCCGTCGGGATGCTGTGGGCACAGAACACGAGGCGCGCCGGCCCCGTTGCCCCGGCGCTCTCGAGGCCGGACAGTGCGCCTCGTGCGCCCTCGGCCATAGGCTCGATGAACCCGGGGTGGTTCCAGTAGAGGCGCAACTTGTGGATCTCCGGCTCGCCTCCGGAGCCGGCGACGGCGCGGGCGATGTCCTCGCGGTACTGCCGGCAGCCCGAATACGACCCGAAGGCCGAGGTCACGAAGGCCAGTGCCCGGCGGACGCCGTCAGCCCGCATTGCCGCCACCGTGTCCGCCAGCAGCGGGTGCCAGTTTCGGTTGCCCCAGTAGACGGGCAGTTCCACCGCGGCGTCGCGGAGCCTCGGCTCCAGAGCGGCGACCAGGGCGCGGTTCTGGTCGTTGATGGGGCTCCGGCCGCCGCGGGCCAGGTAGTGCTCGGCCGCCTCCTCCAGCCGCCCGGTGGGGACGTCACGGCCGCGGGTCACGTTGCGGAGGAAGGGCACGACCTCCTCGGGGCCCTCCGGGCCGCCGAAGGAAACGACGACGACGGCGTCGCAGTCCGGGGGCGCGGCCAACTGAAGACCCATTGACCGACACCGTAGGCAGGCGCGTCCCGCGGCGCGCCACGGGGCGCGCGGTTGACCGGCGCCTCCCCTCGGCACAACCGGGCAGCGGCCGGATTTGGAGGTCATGTCGGCGACGCGGTAGGGAAATTGCACTGATGGTCACGAATAATGTGTCCCTCCGCCCCAGACACCGGGGCTGGCTCGCCGCGCTCGCGGTGGTGATCGGTACGGCCGCGCTCGCTCCCGGCGCCACGGCGCAGGAGTCGGCGGTCGAGGAGCTGCCGCCGTACGCGAACCCCCGCCTGGCGGAGCAGGACCTCGCCTGGGCGGAGGAGAATCTGGAGGCGGCCAGACGCAGGCTGGCACAGCGCACCCAGGAGTTCGACCTGCTCGTCGCGGAGGCCGCCGACCTCGTCGGAATCGAGCAGGACCTGGTCAACGACGTGATCGAGTCCCGGAACCGTGCCGCGGAGTTCCTGGTGGTGTCCTACATGACCGGCCGGTTCGGTGCGCTCAGCGCCGAGCTGCTGGCCCTGGAGCACCTCACGGACGCGCTCTACATGCAGAACCTGATCGCGGCGCGGGCCACCGCCATCGCCGACGCCTACAGCGACTACGAGCACCTGATCGCCGAGGCCGGGGATCGCCTGCTCTTCGTGCTGGATCGCATCGAGGTGGTGCACCGCGACATCCAACTGGCGCACCGCGACATCCCGCTGCTCGAGGATCGACTCGCCGAAGCCCGGTGGGTGGCCTCGGTCGCCGAGATCCACGCCGTGGCCGAGGCAGAACTGGCCCGCCGCGGGCGGCGGGACCCGGCACCGGCGCAGTGGGAGGCGCTACGGCAGTGCGAGTCGTCGGGGAACTACCTCGTCAACACCGGCAACGGCTACTACGGCGCCTACCAGTTCGATCAGGCGACGTGGGAGTCGGTGGGCGGCAGCGGGCGCCCCCACTGGGCCGAACCCGTCGTGCAGGACGCCAGGGCCCGCCTCCTGCACGCACGGCGGGGCTGGCAGCCCTGGCCCATCTGCGGGCGCCACCTGCGCTGAGGTTCACGTCCCGCAGCGGGCCGTTCGCCCGGTCGGGCCGGGCGCCTACGCCGTGGCAGGTCCTGATCGCTGCTTCTCCATCAGGGCGGCCGCGTTGCGGATGATCGAGTCGGCAAGCCCCCGGCACGTCGCCTGGCGCGTCCTGGCGAACGCCCCGGCGTCGAGGCGCTGGGCGAGTTCGGCAGCCGCTTCGAGGGCGTCGCCGGTGGCGTCGGACGAGTGCGCACGATCGAGGAATCCGACGTCGACGGCCTCGGCCGGAGAGTAGATCCGCGCGGTGTTGCAGGCCAGCGTGAAATGTCGGGGTGACAGGCGGGCGCGTGCGAGGTCGACCACCAACTCCGGCAGGGCGATGCCGATGGCCACCTCGTTGAGGCCGATCTTGAAGTCACCCGCCGAGCAGACGCGGACGTCCGAGCAGAGCAGCAGCACGGCCCCGGCCGCTAGGGCGTGCCCGGTGCAGGCCGCCACGACCGGACGCGGGAACTCCGCGAGCCGGAGGAAGATCTCCGTGCCCTTGTGGAGCAGATCCGCGCCGGGGCGACCGCCGGCGCGCATCACGTTGAGATCCAGCCCGGCGCAGAACACGCCCGGCCGTCCGGCGAGCACGACGGCCCCCGCGCGCCCCTCCGCGGTGTCGAGCGCCCCCCACAGGCCGTCGAGCAGGGCGGGAGTGAGTGCGTTGACCTTGCCGTCGTCGATCCGGATGAGGGCGACGTCGCCGGCGAGGCTCATAGTGACTGGGGGTTCGCTCAAGGGGGCTCCCTCGTTCTCTCGACGGTCGCCGTCGTTTCTCGCCGTCCGCGCCGGTTCCTGGGCGACTCGAGCGGCCCGGACCCTATATCCTGGCTGGCGTGAACACTGATTCGGCCGCGGGCTCGACCGCCACCGCCACCGCCCCGTCCCCCGTTCTGCAGGTGACCGACGAAGCCGCCGAGGTCGTCCTCGGCGCGCTGGCCGACGAACCCGACGGCACCGGACTCGGTCTGCGCGTCGCTGTCTCGGGCACGGAGATGTCGCCCAGCATGACCTTCGAGTTCAGCTACGACCTGTCGCTGCACGAGGTCGAGACGGTGGACGGCGACGACGTGGTGTACGAGGCGGCTGGGCTGACCGTCATCATTCCCGCCGACTCCGTCGATAACCTCACCGGCGCCACCCTGGATGTGCCCAGCAATCCCCTGCAGGGCGGCCTGGTGATCCGCAACCCCAACCGCCCCGACATGGCCGACCGCATCGACCTGTCGGAATCCGGCTCGGTGGCCGAACGGCTGCAGAACCTGCTGAACAACCACGTCAACCCCTCCCTCGCCGCGCACGGTGGGTACGTGGAACTCGTCAAGGTGGAGGACAGCAAGGCGTTCCTGCTGATGGGAGGCGGTTGCCAGGGATGCACGATGAGCGCCGCCACCCTGCATCAGGGCGTCGCCACGATCATCACCCAGCACGTGCCGGAGATCCTCGACGTGATCGATGTCACCGATCACGCCGCCGGCGAGAACCCCTTCTACCAGTAAGGCCCACCTCCGGCGGGATGCCGGGCGGGGCGGGCAGGATCAGCCGAGCGCCTCCAGCGCGGTCGCCGCGATCGAGGACGCGTCGAGGCCGCACGCCGCCAGGATCTCGTCGGGCTTGCCGTGCGGCAGGTAGGCGGTGGGGATCCCCAGGATCCGCAGAACAGGCATGGCCGCGGGGTGGTCCATGGCGCTCAGGGCCGTTGCGATGCCGGCGCCGGCGCCGCCCTCGCGGATGCCGTCCTCAACGGTGACCACGAGCGCGTGCGACCGGGCATCGTTCAACATCGCCTCATCCAGCGGAGTCACCACCCGCACATCCCAGACCGAGGTGGAGATCCCGTGGCTCTCCACCTCGTCGGCGGCTTGCTCGGCGGCGTCCAGCATCTTGCCCACCGCCAGCAGGCAGACCGTCTCGCCGCTGCGCACCTTGCGGCCGGCGAGCCCGCTGCCCACCTCGTCCTCGGCGACCTGGCGGGCCGCGGTCTTGGGCCAGCGGATGGCGACCGGTCCGTCGCTCATATCCAGCGCCTGTGACAGCATGACCTCCAGTTCCTGGTACGAGGACGGGGCCATCACGCACATGCCCGGGACCTTCGTGAGCAGCGCCATGTCGAGGATCCCGTGGTGCGAGGGACCGTCGTCGCCGGTGATGCCCGCCCGGTCGATGCAGAACACCACCGGCTGGCGATGCAACCCCACGTCGAGATTGACCTGGTCGAAGGCCCGTGTGAGGAAGGTGGAGTAGATCGCCACCACCGGGCGCAGGCCGCCCATCGCCATGCCGGCGGCCGAGGTCACGGCGTGCTGCTCGGCGATGCCGACGTCCACGAACCGGTCACCGAAGCGATCCTTGAAGGTCAGCAACCCCGTGGAGTCGGGCATGGCGGCGGTGATCGCCACCAGGTCCGGCCGGGACTCGGCCTCCTTCACGATGGCGTCGGCGAAGGCCTGGGTGTAACTGCCGAGCTTTGTCTGGGAGGTGTCGTGCATGCGCTTGACGGGGTCGCGCTCGGCGGGGGCGTAACCGCGCCCCTTGTCGGTCAGCACGTGCACGACGACCGGCCCCTTCAACTCGGCCGCGTGGCGCAGGCTGCGCTCCAGGTTGCGGATGTCGTGACCGTCGAACGGCCCGGTGTAGCGAACGCCGAGGTCTGAGAAGAACGAGGGCGACTCCTGCAGTTCCCGCACGCCGGCCTTGACGGCGTCGACGACCCGGTCGACGTGCTCGCCGACAAGCGGTAGATCCCCCAGGATCCGCTCGAGCCGTTCCTGTTGCTGGACGAACGCCGGGTTCACCGCCAGGCGGGCGAGTCGTTCACTGAGCCGGGACACCGTGGGGGCGTACGAGCGGCCGTTGTCGTTGAAGATGATGACCACGTCCAGGTTGGAGTGGCCCAGGTTGTTCAACCCCTCGAAGGCCATGCCCCCGGTCATCGACCCGTCCCCGATCACCGCCACCACGCGGCGCCGGGGCCCACCCCGCTCTTCGGCGTTCCGGTAGGCCATCGCCAGCCCGTGGGCATAGCTCAACGACGTCGAAGCGTGGCTGTTCTCGACCCAGTCGTGCTCGGATTCCTCGCGTGAGGGATAGCCCGACAGCCCTCCCGGCTTGCGCAGTTCCTCGAACATGCGCGAGCGGCCGGTCACGATCTTGTGCACGTAGGCCTGGTGGCCCGTGTCCCAGATGATCGCATCGGTGGGAGAGTTGAAGACGCGGTGCAGGGCGAGTGTCAACTCGACCGCGCCGAGGTTCGAGCCCAGATGGCCACCGTGGGTGGTGACCGCGTCCACGATGAAGGCCCGGATTTCCTCGGCGAGCGTGTCGAGTTCGTCGTAGCCCATCTCCCGCAGGGACGCGGGCGTGATGACCCGATTCAGCAGCATGGTGGAGCCTCGCTGGGATCGTCAGCCGGGGACAATATGTGGATACTTTAGTGAGGCGAACGGCGCTGGGTCGTCTTGGCGACGATCTCGTCGGCGCGCCGGCCGCGGTCCAGCCGTCGCTCCCGGCGCTGTTGGCTCCAGCGCACCAGCGGCGTGGCCCATGCCAGAGCCAGCAGCAGGCAGGCGACCCCCGCCACCGCGTCGATCCAGTAGTGGTTGGCGGTCACCACGACGGCGAAGAGGGTCAGCGGCGGGTAGAGGTACACGCAGACGCGCCCCCAGCCGCTGCGCACCCGGCCGCGGAGCGCCAGGAAGCACCAGAACGCCCAGGCGAAGTGGATGCTCGGCATCGCCGCGTACTGGTTGGAGAGCGCCTGGAAGGTGCCGGAGTCGAACGACCAGAGACCTTCGTAGTGGATCATGGTGTCGACGAAGCCGGCATCCGGCAGGCACGCGCCGTACGGCCCGCAATCGCCGAGCAGCCGCGGCGGCATGAGCGGGAACAGTGCGAACCCCACGAGTCCCAGTCCGGTGCACACCAAACCTGTGGTCCGCCACCGCTGGTAGACCTCGGGGAACTTGAGGTAGAGCCACACCAGCGTGAAGAACGTCACGCTGAAATGCAGCAGCCCGTAGAAGACGTTCCAGATCGCGATGAAGGCGTCCCAGCCCAGGAACCAGCCCTGCATGGCGGACTCGAAGTAGAGGCCCAGCGCCTGCTCGAGTTCGATCACGATCTCGGCGTTGTTCAGGGCGTGGACCGGCCCCACCGCCGCCGAGCCGAAGTGGTTCCGGACGAGGTTGTAGCCGAAGTAGAACAAGCCGATGAGCAGGATCTCCCGCCACCAGCGGATGCCCAGCCGGTGTCGCGTGGCCTGATGCGGGCCACCCAAGGCCTCGCCTTGTTCCTGCAACCAGCGGACAACCGGCCATTGCGTCCACCGGCGCCTTCGGTCGTGTCCCTCACGACCCTGCGGTCGGACAACCCCGGTGGTCACGTGAACCTCAGACGAGGGCCTCGGCGCGGTCGTCGCCGGTCTCCGGCGGGCGGGCCGCAGCGCGCCGGCGACCGAACAGCCGGTTCCCGAGCAGCACCGCGGGCAGTCCGGGGAGGCTGCAGAGCAGGATCAGCAGACCGATCAGCAGGCCCAGCGAGAACGCCTGCTCCTCGGGCGCGCCGATGGCGGTCAGGAAGAACACGAGCGAGGCCTCGCGCACGCCGAGCCCGCCGATGCCCAGCGGCAGGACCTGCAGCATCAGGACGGCGGGGAAGAAGGCCAACAGGGCGGTGAAGCCCACCTCGTCGATGCCCATCGCCTCGGTGGCGCATCCCACGGCCAGCAGCACCGACATCTGGTAGACCACCGAGGCGACCAGCAGCCGTACCGCGGCGCGCGGCTGCGCCCTCAGGGCATCCAGTGCCAGATGCATGGCGTTGAGGTAACGGGCGATCCCGGTGCGCCCCGCCAGCCAACGGCCCGTGGCGTTGTGCCCCACGACGTAGAGCAGGCCGCCGAAGGCGGCGAGCGTGACGCCCGCCAGCGTTATGGCGGTGGCCGAAGAGGCGCCCAGGCCGGCCAGAGGCGGGTTCAGAGCCAGGCCGACGAAGGTGAACATGGGCAGCACCAGCCACCCCGAGAGCCGTTCGAAGATCACCGAGGCGAAGGCAGCGGGGTGCTTGCCGGTGTCGCGCCCGAGCCGGGTGACACGCAGCACGTCCCCGCCGATGGTTGTCGGCATCACGTTCGACACGAACTGCCCGGCGATGAAGTGGGACAGGATCCCGCGCAGGGGAACCTCGAGGCGCAGCGCCTCGGTGACCTGGCGCCAGCGGAGGGCGGCGAGCACCAGCGACAGGCCCATGAGCGCGAACGCGCCGAACAGCCAGAAGGGCGTCCAGCGGTTCCACTCCGGGAGCAGCTTGGAGGCGTCGAGGTTCGGACCCTGGACGATGAGGAAAGTCAGCAGCCCGCCGCTGATGCCCGCACGGAGGGCGTAGACGGTCCAGGTGCGCTTGCGGTCCATGGGTTCCTCAGGGGATCGGGTTGCGCCGGCGTCCGGGTGGATCGGCTCGGTGACGCCGCTGCTCGGTGATGTCCGGCGCCGGCGTCGGCCCGAAGCGCCGATAGGTATCCCCAAGGCTACTCGTGCGTGCCGCTGCCATGTCCCGCAACGACAGCGAGGCGAACGCCTGGTGCCGCCGGCGACGGCAACGCGGCACGCCTGCCGAGGCTCCGGCCTGCCCCGGCGGCGGCTGGCTACCGTGCCGGCGGCAGGCGCTCGCCGAACCGCCGGCGGTCGACGACGATCCGCACGATGCGTCCGCTGCCCACCAGGTCGCCGTCGGCGTCGCGCGCCTCCACGCTGAAGGTGAGCCGGCGCCCCTCGACCCGATCGAGGCGCGCCCTGGCGAACACCGCTCGCCCCACCGGGACGGGCCGCACATGGTCGAAGTGGACCCGCATGCTGACGCTGGTGGAGTTGGCGGGCAGGCGGCCGGCGATGGCGTCGATCGTCGCGACCTCGCTCAGGGTCAGGAGCACCGGTGTGGCGAGGACGGCCATGTCGCTCGAGCCGACGGCCGCGCCCGTGTCGTCGGCGCCGACCGTGCGTTCCGCGCGGCCCGAAGCGCCGGGTTCGAGTGGCACGGTCCGTACACTACGGCGAGCCGCGCGGGCGGTCACGTTGCCGCGGGGGCGCGTTCCGGTCGGCGCGCCGCTGGGACCAGGTTCGGGACCGGCGGTTGGTACCCTGATTGTCCCTCGAGTCGCGACCACCCGGAGGAGCGGCGCGTGGCGGCGAAGGAGGCAGCGATGTCAAGCGCCATGCCGGATGCGGAACTGCTCGACGCCACCCTGCATGCGGCGCTGCGCACCGGCGGGGACTTCGCCGAGGTCTTCGTCGAGGACCGGCGCAACTCCCGTGCCTCATTCGACGACGGGAGGGTCGAGGAACTGGTCTCGGGGCGGTTGAGGGGTGCGGGTGTCCGTGTCCGCTCCGGGGAGTCGATCGGCTTCGCCCACACCACCGATCTCTCCGCCGACGGGCTGCGCAGCGCCGCCCGTTCCGCCGCCGCGGCCGCCCGCGCCGGGGGGGTGCGCCAGGGCGCCGCCGCGTTGAGCCGCCGCGAGGCGCCGCACCCCAACGAGGTGGCCGTCCTCCCCGACGCCGTCGCCAAGGCCAGAAAGGTGGAGCTGCTGCTCGCCGCCGAGGAGGTCGCCCGCGCCGAGGGAGCCGCCGTGTTCCAGGTCGCCTGCACCTACGGCGACAGCCGGCGCCGGATCCTCGTTGCCAACAGCGACGGCCTGCTGTCCGGCGACGAGCAGGTGAAGACCTTCTTCGCGGTGTCGGTGGACGCGGAAGGCGACGGTGGCAAGCAGAACGGCCGGGAGACCGTCGGGCACACCGTGGGCTTCGAACTCTTCGACCGGGTCGACGTGGCCGATCTGGCGCGCACCGCCGCCCGGCGCGCGCTGGGGAAGCTGGAGGCAGTGCCCGCTCCCGGCGGCGAGATGCCGGTCGTCATCGGGCCGGGGGGAGGCGGAGTGCTGTTCCACGAGGCCTGCGGGCACGGGTTGGAGGCCGACCACATCCACAAGGACATGTCGGTCTTCGCCGGGCGGATCGGCGAGCGGGTGGCGAGCCCCATGGTCACCCTCGTCGACGACGGCACGATGCCCGGCGAGTGGGGATGCTACGGCATCGACGACGAGGGGCGCCCGGCCCAACGCAACGTGCTCATCGCCGACGGTGTGCTGGTGGACTACATGTGGGACCGGCTGCGAGCCGACCGCGACGGGCGGGACGCCTCGTCGGGAAACGGGCGACGCCAGAGCTACCAGCACCTGCCGATGGTCCGCATGACCAATACCTTCATCGGCAACGGCGACAGCGATCCCGACGACATCGTGGCCGACACGAGCCGCGGGGTCTACGTGGCGCACCTCGGCGGGGGGCAGGTGAACACCGCCACCGGCGATTTCGTGTTCGGCATGACCGAGGCCTACCTCATCGAGGACGGCCGCCTGACCGCGCCGATCCGCGAGGGCAACCTCATCGGCAACGGCCCGGAGGCGCTGATGGCCATCGACGCTGTGGCCGACGATTTCGCCATGGGCTCTCCGGGAACCTGCGGCAAGGACGGCCAGGGCGTGCCGGTGGGCGACGGCACCCCCACGCTGCGGGTGCAGCGCCTCACCGTCGGTGGCACCGCCGCCTAGCACCGCCGGCAGCGGCGTCAGCGCCGGCGGCGGAGCGACGGTCACATGAGCATCGACGACGGCACCGGCGAGGCGTTGGCGGCCCTCGGCGACCGGGTGGTGGCCTCGGCGCGGCCCGGAGAGCAGATCGAGGTCGTGGCGGTGCGGTCGGTGGAGACCAGCGTCCGCACCTGGAACGGCGAGGTGGAGTCGTTCGCATCCGCCACCGTCGACGGGGTGGGCGTCAGGGTGGTGGTCGACCGGCGGCAGGGGTTCGCCCACGCCGGCAGTCACGAGCCCTCCGTCGTGGCCGAGACGCTGGCGGAGGCCCGGGACAACGCCGCCTTCGGCACCCCTGACGAGCACCTCGGCGTGGCGGTGCCCGACGGCGTCGCTGCTGCGGAACTGGACCTCTGGCGCCCCGAACTGGCGGCGGTTGCGCCTGAGCGCAAGATCGACCTGGCCATGGAGTTGGAGCGGGCGGTGCTGGCGGGCGACCGGCGCATCCGCGGGGTGGAGTCCGCCGACTATACCGACTCGCTGTCGGTCGGCGCGGTCGTCACCACCAGCGGCATCCGTTCGGTCGACCGCGACTCCGGCTGCTGCCTCTCGGTCTTCTCACTTGCGGCCGACGGTGCCGAGACGCAAACGGGGTTCGGTTTCAGCGTCGGGCGCAGCCTCGACGATCTCGACGTGCAGCGGGCGGCGGGCGACGCCGTCGAGCGGGCCGTGCGGCTGCTCGGCGCCCGCAAGCCTGCCACTATGCGCACCACCGTCGTGTTCGACCCGTGGGTCACGGCGCAGTTCCTGGGGCTCGTCGGCGCCACTGTGTCGGGGGAGGCCGCAGTGACGAACCGCTCGCTGTTCGCCGGCCGCCTCGGGGAGCAGGTGGCCTCGCCGCTGCTGTCGCTGACCGACGACCCCACCGACCCGGCCGCCTTCGGTGCCGGCCCCTGCGACGGCGAGGGACTGGCCACGCGCCGCAACGAGTTGATCTTGGCGGGTGTCCTGCAGCGGTTCCTGCACAACAGCTACACGGGCCGCCGCTTCGGCGCAGCCTCCACCGGCTCGGCGGTACGGGGCTACGCCTCGGCTCCCGGCGTGGGCGCCATGGCGCTGGCGGCGGCACCGGGCGACCGCAGCCCCGCCGAACTCATCGCTTCGGTCTCCGACGGCGTTCTTGTGCAGGAGGTGAGCGGGCTGCACTCGGGGGTGAACCTGGTGAGCGGCGACTTCTCCACGGGCGCCGAGGGGTTGCGCATCCGCGACGGCGAGCTGGCCGAGCCCATACGGGAGTTCACGGTGGCCTCGACGCTGCAGCGGATGCTGCTCGACGTGGCAGCGGTGGGCAGCGACCTGACCTGGCTGCCGATGACGGCCGCCGGTGTCACCCTAGTGGTCGCCGACGTGACGGTGTCAGGGGAGTGAGCGCCGCGCCGGGCTGACCGGCAGGCGGGCGGGTGATGTCGGTTCTCGAGGCCGTCCTCCTCGGCATCCTGCAGGGGCTGAGCGAGTTCCTGCCGATCTCCTCCAGCGGCCACCTGCAGCTCGTGATCTGGCTGGCCGGATGGCAGCCGTTCGAGGGTGATCCGAGCCTCTGGACGGCTTTCGAGGTGGCCCTGCACGTCGGCACCCTGGCGGGCGTGCTGGCCTTCTTCGGCCGCGAGGTCGCCGGGCTCGCGGCGGCGGGAGCGCGCCAAGTCCTCGGACGGCGCAGCGCGGACGGCCGGCGGGCCTGGCTGCTCGTGCTGGCCACCGTGCCGGCGGGGATCGTGGGAGTGGCGGCCGGCTCCGCGCTGGAACGCAACGAGCGGGTCTGGGTGACCGGTTGCACCCTGGCGCTCTTCGGAGTCTGGCTGTGGTGGGCGGATCGCCGCAGCGCGACCCGCCCCGACGCCGTTCTGGGGGGCTCCGACGCCCTGGCGCTGGGGGTGGCGCAAGCGCTGGCGCTGGTCCCCGGCGTGTCGCGGTCCGGCGCCATCATGACCGCGGCACGCCTCCGGGGTTACCCGCGCCTCGAGGCGGCGCGGGTCGCCATGCTCATGAGCGTGCCGGTGATCGCCGGGGCGGCGGTCTACAAGCTGATCGACCTGGGCGGCTGGTCGGGTATCCCGGCCGACGCGCAGGCGGCGTTCATCTGGGGAACGGTGGCGGCGGCCCTGTCGGGCTGGGCGGCGGTGTCGCTCCTCGTGGCGCTGGTCCGTCGCATCGACTTCGCCCCCTTCGCCGTGTACCGCGTCGCCCTCGGCATCTCCGTGCTGGTTCTCATGGCCACCTCCTTCCGCGACACTCCCTGGATCTGAGCAGTCTCCGGCTGCCGGGGCCGGACGCCGCGGCCGGAGCGGCGGGGGTGCGGGGTGCTCTCAGCCGGAGGGCGTGCCGACGGCGACGACGGTGACGGCGCCCCAGACCAGGGCGGACACCGTGGCGTTCACCTCGCCGGCCCGGATCGCCACGGTCACGGCCTCCTCGCCGAGTTCGAGAACTGTGGCGTGGTCTGCCACGGTCCGCGCCTCGGGCGCGGTCTCGGTTGCGAAGTTGTCGAAGACGGCGACGAGACTCACCGAGTCGCCGGGGCGCACCGGTGGAACCCCGTAGCCGGCGGGCACCGACACGGCCGCCACACCCGGCGGCAGCCGGCTGCTGAGCCCGCCGCCGAGGCCTGCCACGCGCTCGCTGTGCACAACCTCCCCCGGGTAGATCGTGGCCGCGGCGACGGCGCCGGTGGCGAGTTCGGTGACCGCGCCGGAGGGCACAGCGGCGGCCGGCCGCGCTTGCCACTGCACGGTCTCGTTGCCGAGCGGCTCACCGGGTCTGATGAGGCTGACGGCCACCGGCACCTGGCGCAGTTCGCCGTAGACCGCCTCCAGTTGGTGCTGGCGGTCCGACTGGCGGGCCACGCCCGTGACGGTGAGGGCGACGAGAAGCGCCACGGCACTCCAGTAGACGAGCGGGCGGCGCAGCCAGCGGAACAGGGGCGACCGGCGCCACGTGGGGAACTCGGCGCGGCGGCGCAGCGGGGACGGGGTCGGCATGGCGGGCTTCCTCTCGGGCGTGGGGGTTGGGGGGAAGCCGCGCCGGAGTCCCGGCGCCGATGCGCAGGTTACCGGTGGTCGCCCGCGGTGCCGCTAGGAGGCGTCGTGCGAGAGAGGGGGTCCTGCCCGATCGCCGCAACAGGCGGGTTGTTCTGCGGGAAGGTCGGCCACCAGGCGCCCGATCAGGTTCCGCACGCGGGCCAGGTTCTCCCGGAAGACGGCCAGGACCTGCTCGTGGGTGACCGGCTCGGCGCCGGTGTCGCCGGCCACACCGGCGTCGTAGTCGGTCACGAGGGCGATGCCACCGAAGCACATGCCCAGTTCGGCGGCCAGCGGCGCCTCGGGGATCTGCGTCATGTTCACCACGTCGCCGCCGAGGGCGCCGAACCAGGCCGACTCGGCGCGGCTCGAGAAGCGCGGTCCTTCGATGACCACCACCGTGCCGCCGTCGTGCACGCTGATTCCCTCGGCCCGGGCGGCGGCGACCGCCGTGCGCCGCAGCGCCGGGCAGTACGGGTCGGCGAAGGTCACGTGGTGGGTGTGCGGACCGTCGTAGTAGGTCTGTCGGCGCCCCTGGGTGCGGTCCACGATCTGGTCGCAGACCACGAACTCGCCGGGGGCGACGTGCGGCTGCAGCGAGCCGCAGGAGAACGGCGCCAGCAAGGTCTCGACGCCGGCGGCTCGCAGCGCCCACAGGTTCGCCCGGTAGGGCACCCGGTGGGCCGGATACTCGTGGTTCTCGCCGTGGCGGGCCAGGAAGGCCACGTCGCGACCGGCGAAGCGGCCAATCCGGGGCGCGGCCGACGGGGGGCCGTACGGCGTGTCGATCTCGACGGGGCGCAACTCCTCGGCCAGCGAGTAGAAGCCGCTCCCGCCCAGGACGCCGATCCCCGCCTTGCCGCCGGTCATGTCGCCGCCGCCGGGGTGGCTGTCACCGCGCCGCCGGTGCCGGCACTCTCACGACGATGTGGCACCTGCGGGGGTTCGGTCGCTCGCCGCCTCCCCGCCGCCGTCGCCGGAAGAGTCCTTCGTGCCGCCGGTGCTCTCCTTGGTCGACTCGGACGACTCGGTCGACTCGGACCCGGTCGAGGTGTCGTCGCCGGGCTTCTTCCCGTTGGCGCCGCGCGTGGCCCCCGAGCGGCTGTCCGTCTTGTAGAACCCGTCGCCCCTGAAGGTGATCGAGGGAGCGCTGAAGACCTTCCGGACCTCCCCCTCACCGGGGGCGACGCAGGCGGCGGGGGCCTGCTCGGAGGCGGCGCCGGGGCAGTGCGTCAGGCTGTCCTCGCTGAAACTCTGCCGGACCTCGAAGCGGGCGTCACAGGTTCGGCAGCGGTATTCGTAGGTGGGCATCTGTTCCTCGCCTTCGACGCCCGAGCGGGCGCCGGGGGGACGACTCACGGACCGGCCGCCAACCCTATAGCGACGGCCGCTCGGCGCCACGCCCGCGGCCCGATGCGGGGACCCGGCGACGGT
>JAPOVS010000079.1 GCA_026708055.1 bacterium
GAAATAATACGGAAACTTAACGGCACTCAGTCAAAGAGCGCGCTGGCCGGCGACGCCCGCGGCCGGCGATGAACCGAAGTCGCCGCGGGAGGCGTGCTCGGCGTCGATTCATAGGGCGCGGCGGGTCTCGTCGACGGTGTCGCCGACGAGGCGGACGAGATCCACCACCGGCGCTTGACGTACATCATCACCGCGTCTGCGTGGTCCCGATCACAACGCTCGGCCCATAGGCGACGACGAGGAACCGTGCCCGCTCAGGCCCGGGGCGCCCGGCGGGAGACCCCCGGGGTGTTCCCGAGGTAGGCCAGCAGCGCCACACCGGCCAGCACGGCGCCGAACAGACCGCTGTAGTGGCTCAGGAACTGGAAGTCCTGCCATGCCACCACGGCACCGCCGGCGATGCCCCCGATGCCCCCGGAGGCGCTCATCAGCAGATCCGCGGCGCCCTGCACCGGCACGCGATCGCCGGTCGGCACCGCCGCGGTGAACAGCGCCGTCCCCGCCACGAGGCAGCAGTTCCAGCCGAGCCCCACGGCGAACATGCCGGCGAACATGCCCCACGCCACGTCGGGGGGCGTGTGGGCCGCGATCTCGGCGCCACCGAAGCTGATCACGCCGCCGAGGATGATCATGGGCGTCGGTCCGATGCGCCCGGTCGCCCAGCCCACAAGGGGCGCCAAGGCGTACATGCCCACGATGTGCGTCGAGATGACGAAGCCGATGACGCGCAGACCCTGATCGCCGTCGGTCATGTGCAACGGTGCCATGACCATCGTCGCGACCATCACCCCCTGCCCCACCATCATGGCGGCGGTCGCCAGGCGAGCGGGAGGCAGCCGAGCGATGATGCCGAGCGATCTCCCCAGGCCGCCGCGGCCCCGGGCGGCGTCGGCGCCACCGCTGAGGCGCCGGGCGACCAGCAGCGGATCGGGTCGCAGGCCCCGGTCGAGGACCACTGCGGCCATCGTGAACACGACGGCGGCGAAGATGAACGGGCCGGCCAGTTCCTCCAGACCCAGCGCACTGGCGACCGCCGTGAAGGGCCCGGTGGCGAGCGTGGGCCCGGCAATGGCGCCCACCGTGGTCGCCCCGACGAGCAGCCCGATGGTCCGGGCCCGATCGGCCGGCGCCGCCAGGTCGACGACCGCGAAACGGGCGGCGAGGCCGCAGGCGCTCCCGGTCCCGACGGCCGCCATGCCCACGAGGACGAGCGCGTACGTATCGACCACAGTGGCCAGGAGCATCAGGAGCGCGCCGGCGAGAGCCAGCAGGTAGCCCGAGCGCAGCCCCACCCGCCGGCCGCTGCGGGCCATGAGCTTCGCCAGAGGGACCGCCGTGAGGGCCGCTCCGGTGGTCATGCCCGCGGCGGCGATGCCGCTGAGCGTGGCGCTGCCGGTGATCTCGTCGGCGAGCACCGCGACGATGCTGAACGCCCCGCCCGCACCGGCGCCGCCCGCGGCGACGGTGCCCATCAGCACGCCCAGCGTGCGCCGCTGGATCTCCTGGACGGATCGACCGGTCTCGGGGTCCCGGCCCGATCCCGGACCCGACGGGCCATCCGCCGGCCCGCCGCCGGAACGCCGAGCCGCCTGATGCGTTCGCTCAGCCGGCTCCGTCACGAAACCAGACTAGGCGCCCGGAACCGGCGATCCGGTCCCGGAACGCTGTCCGCAGCGCGCCGCCCCTGCCCCGGTAGAGTGCCCGCGGTGCAGTGGTCAGAACCCCCAGCCATGACTCTCGATCCGGCGTTGCGCTACTCGGCCACGCTCGACACCACGTGCGGCAGCATCGAACTGGATCTCCAGGCCGAGCGCTCCCCGCTGGCGGTGAACAACTTCGTCTTCCTGGCCCGGCAGGGCTACTACGACGACTGCCCCGTGCACCGGGTGGTGCCGGGATTCGTGGTGCAGGCCGGTGACCCCACCGGAACCGGACGTGGCGGCCCCGGCTACCGCTTCAACGACGAACTCGACGGGCGCGGCCAGTACCGGGAGGGCACTCTGGCGATGGCCAATGCCGGCCCCGACACCAACGGCTCGCAGTTCTTCATCTGCCTGGCGAGCGTGAACCTGCCACACGCCTACACCATCTTCGGCCAGGTCACCGCCGGCATGGACGCCGTGGCGGCCTTCGCGGCACTGCCGCGGCGCGGTGAGCGGCCCAAGGGCGACGCCAAGATCCGCTCGGCGGCGATCAGCACCGAACCCATCGCCGGCGCCTGAACCCGCCGGCAGGGCCGGGCGCTGTCAGGTTCGCATGCCCCCGATCACCAGCCGGCTGAACTCCCTGCCGATCTGCGCGGCGCTGGCCGGGCCGTCGGGGCGGTACCAGAACGCCATGGAGTTCATCATGCCGATGATGCCGATGGCGGCGAGCCGAGGGTTGACCTCGGACTTGATCTCCCCGGAGCGCTGGCCGCGGCGGATCTGCGAGATCAGGAACCTGTTGTAGACGTCGCCCGCCTCGCGGATCGTCTTCTGGCGCTCTTCCGAGAGCGCCCGGAACTCCCTGAAGAAGACCGAGGTCTGCACGTAGTTCTCGGAGAAGACCTCTGCGTGCCCGTGAACGAGTGCCTCGATCAGCTCCAGCGCATCGCCGTCGCGCTGCTCGAGTTGCTCGATGACGTTGAGAGCGGCGTCGTAGGCCCCCTTGATGACACTGAAGAGAAGATCCTCCTTGGTGTCGATATAGTAATAGAGGCTGCCTTTGAGGATCCCCACCTCCTCGGCAATCTCCTGAATGGAGGTCGCCTCATACCCCTTCTCGTTGAAGATCCGCGCGGCGACGTCGATGACCTCCTGGCGGCGCCGCTTCGAGGGCCTGGGTGTGTCGGTGGCAGCCTCAGCCATTGACAACTCCTCAAACAACTGTTGGGTTGACAGATCGGCGCTAGATTGTAGCGCTAGCACCAAACCGTACAGCAGGGCACTCCCCTCACAGGTTCTCCGAGGGCGAGTCCAACC
Source organism: bacterium (assembly GCA_026708055.1). Classification (NCBI taxonomy): domain Bacteria; species bacterium. The sequence goes on from JAPOVS010000079.1 coordinate 2,964, forward strand.
GGTCCGCGGGTACTGTGCCGGGAACGGTTGGGCGCACCTCGGGCGAACCGGTGGGCCGCCCGGCACAGAGCCGACTATGAGCCTCCCCGACAATCCGGTCCCCGGCGGAGCCGAATCGCACGACGACGAGGACTCGCCACGCGCCCGGGCCGAGGCGCAGTGGCGGGCCGCCTTCGAGGCCGCCCCGCTGCGCGACGGCACCTTCGAGACCATGTCCGGCATCCCGCTGGCAGCGGTCCACGGGGACCCCCCGTATCCCGGGCAGTTCCCGTACACGCGGGGCATCTACCCCTCGATGTACCGCTCACGGCTCTGGACGATGCGGCTCTTCGCGGGCATGGGCACGGCCGCCGACACCAACATGCGCTTCAAGAGGCTCCTGGAGGCCGGAGGCACGGGGCTGTCGACGGCCTTCGACATGCCCACGCTCATGGGGCGCGACTCCGATCATCCCTGGGCGGTCGGCGAGGTGGGCCGGGCCGGCGTGGCAGTCGACACGATCGCCGACATGGAGGACCTCTTCGCCGGCATCGACCTGAGCGGCGTGAGCACGTCGATGACCATCAACGGCCCCGCCAACATCCTCATGGCCATGTACATCGTCACCGGCGAGCGCGGCGGCACCGAACGCAGCAGGCTCAGCGGGACGATCCAGAACGACATCCTGAAGGAGTACCAGGCGCAGAAGGAGTACATCTTCCCGCCACGCCCCTCGGTGCGGCTGGTGACCGACCTGATCCGCTTCACCACCGCCGAGATGCCGCGCTGGCACCCCGTGTCCATCAGCGGCTACCACATCCGCGAGGCCGGCTCCACGGCCGCCCAGGAACTGGCCTTCACGCTCGCCAACGGCTTCGCCTACGTGGAGGCGGCGACGGCCGCGGGGCTGGACGTGGACGACTTCGCCGGTCGCCTGTCGTTCTTCTTCAACAGCCACATCGACTTCTTCGAGGAGATCGGCAAGTACCGGGCCGCCCGGCGCATCTGGGCGCGCTGGATGCGGGACCGCTACGGCGCCCGCCACGAGCGGTCGCTGCAACTGCGGTTCCACACCCAGACCGCCGGCGTGTCGCTCACCGCCCAGCAACCCGAGGTGAACATCGCCCGCGTCGCCACCCAGGCGCTGGCGGCGGTGCTGGGCGGCACGCAGAGCCTCCACACCGACAGCTACGACGAGGCGCTGGCATTGCCCACCGAGAGAGCCGCGCGGATCGCCCTTCGCACCCAGCAGGTGATCGCCCACGAGACCGGCGCGGCCAGCGTGGCCGACCCTCTCGGCGGCTCCGCCTACGTGGAATGGATGACCGACGAGATGGATCGGCGCGCCACCGAGGTGTTCGAGCACCTCGACAAGCTCGGTGAGGGCTCGATCCTGGAGGGTGTCTACGAGGGCATCGTCAACGGCTATTTCGTGGGCGAGATCGCCGACAGCGCCTACCGCTTCGAGCGCGAGGTCAACGCCGGGCGGCGGATCATCGTGGGCGTCAACGCCTACACCGAGGGCGACGACGGCGACACTCCCATCCTCTACATCGACGAGGACGTCGAGGACCAGCAGTTGGCGCGCCTCGCCGGGGCGAAACAGCGGCGCGACGGCGGGGCCGTCGCAGCGGCCCTGGAGACGCTGGCCGCAGACGCCGCCGACCCGACGATCAACCTCATGGAGCCCATCATCGACTGCGTGCGCGCCGAGGCCACCGAAGGTGAGATCACGGGCGCCCTCGAGGGCGTCTTCGGCACCTACACCGAGCCTGCCGTGGTATGAGCGAGGGTATGAGCGGACCGAAAGGCGACACGGCCGGCGCCGCGGCCGAGCGCCGGAGCGAGAGCCGGCCACCGGTCCGGGTGGTGCTGGCCAAGCTGGGCCTGGACGGACACGACCGCGGCCTGAAGGTGGTCGCGCGCATGCTGCGCGACGCCGGCTTGGAGGTCATCTACCTGGGGCTGCGCCAGACCACCGAATCGATCCTGCTCGCCGTCGAGCAGGAGGATGCCGACGTGATCGGCCTCTCGATCCACAACGGCGGTCACCTCACGCTGGCGCCCCGCATGGTGGAGGCCGTGCGCGCCGTCGGCATGGACGTGCCGGTCGTGGTTGGCGGGATCGTGCCCGATCAGGACCTCGAGCGCCTGCAGGAGGCCGGCGTGTCCAACGTCCTCGGTCCCGGCGCCTCGGCGGCGGAGGTTGCCGAGACAGTCCGGGCGGCGGCCGCAGCACGGCGGGCATGACCGTCGAGCCGCCGGGGAAGCCCCCTCCCGAGCACCCCACGCCGCCGGCCCCGAACCCGGCCGGAAGCGCAACCGGCGACGTCGGTGCCCTGTTCGCGCGGGCCCGCGACGGCGACCGGCGGGCACTCGGGCGGCTGCTGACCTACACCGAGGGGGGTGGGCCGCTCGCCGACGCCGTCGCGGTCGCCGCATGGCCCCTCGCCGGGCAAGCCCACGTGGTGGGCATGACCGGCGCACCGGGCGTCGGCAAGTCCACGCTCACCGACCGTCTGGCACAGGTTGCCGCCGATGACGGCCGGCGCGTGGCCATCCTGGCGGTGGATCCCTCGTCTCCGCTGACCGGCGGCGCCATCCTCGGCGACAGGGTGCGGATGGGTAGCGCCGCCGCGCCCGGCGGACCTTTCGTGCGCTCCATGGCGAGCCGCGGCCAGTCGGGGGGGCTGGCCCTGGCGGCACTGGCGGCAGTCCGGCTGCTCGACGCCACCGGGCACGACCTGATCATCGTGGAGACCGTGGGCATCGGGCAGGTGGAGGTGGATATCGCCCGCACCGCCGACACGACGATCGTGGCGGTGAGCCCGGGCTGGGGCGACGCCGTGCAGGCCAACAAGGCCGGGCTGCTGGAGATGGCGGACGTCTTCGTGGTCAACAAGGCCGACCGGACCGGGGCCGCCGACGCCCGGCGCGACCTGGAACACATGCTGGACCTGGGGCATCGCGCCGGCTGGAGGCCGCCGGTGGCGCTCACGGTCGCCACCACCGGCGAGGGCGCCGACGAGCTCTTCAAGCACGTGCAGGATCACCGCCACCACCTGCGCACCTCCAGCGCCGGAGCGGAGCGGCGTGCCCGGCACGTCGCCGAGGAAGTGCGCCGCCACCTGCACCGCTGGGTGGACCTGCTGGTGGAACAGCCGTCCCGGCAGGCCGAGGAACTGTTCGCCGACGTGGCGCAGGGGGAACTGGCGCCGTCGGCGGCGGCGCGGCAACTGGTGGGCGAGCTCGGCGGCGCCGACGGCGGCGATGACGGCGCCGGCGCCGAGACGGGCGGATGACGTGCAGAGCACCCTGACAGCGCGAGGCCGACTGGACCCACAGAACCTGCCGATGCAGGCTCCCAACACCGAGCGCCCCCACTTCTCCTCGTACCCCGTCGTCTTCGCACCCGCCGACCGTCCGGAGCAGCCATGACAGCCGACCGTTCGCTTCTCGTGACCGGCGGTGCCGCCGGCATCGGCGCCGAGATCGCCCGGCAGGCGGGTACCGCGGGTTACCGCGTGGGCGTCCTGGACATCGACGGCGCCGGCGCGCGGCGCACCGCCGGCGAGATCGACGGCGCGGTGGCGCTGGCGGCCTCGGTCACCGACGAGGATGAGGTCGAGGCCGCCCTGGACGCCTTCGGCACACCCGAGGTGCTCGTCAACAACGCCGGGATCGTCCGGTTCGGCCCGCTGCTGGAACACAGCGCCGCCGACTTCGGTGCCGTCGTGGCGGTCAACCTCGTCGGCACCTTCCTGTGCGGCCGGGCGGCGGCGCGACGCATGGCCGCCGCAGGCACCGGCCGGATCGTGAACATGGCGTCCATGAACGGCACCGCCCCCGGACCCAACGCCGGCGCCTATGCCTCCACGAAGGCGGGAATCATGATGCTGACCCAGCAGATGGCGCTGGAGTGGTCGCGGTTCGGGATCAGGGTCAACTGCGTGGCCCCGGGCCTCATCGACGGCGGGATGTCGGCACCCATCAACGCCGACCCCGTGCTGCGGGCCGAGCGCGAGTTGGCCGTGCCGCGCGGCCGCCTCGGCACCACCACCGACGTCGCCAAGGCGGTTCTCTGGCTCGCCTCCACCGACGCCGACTACGTCACGGGCCAGACTCTGCTGGTGGACGGCGGGATCACGATGTCGATCCTCTCGCACCTGCCCCGGCCGGCGGGCGTGGACGGTGTCGGCGAGGCGGCGCGCACCCCCGGGCGCCCGGAGCCGGCATGAGGCCTGTAGACGGCATGTCGGTGCTCATCACCGGCGGCGGATCGGGCATCGGCGAGGGAGCCGCTCAGCACTTCGTCGCGGCCGGTGCGGCGGTGACGATCACCGGGCGCCGCGCCGAGAAGGTAGAGGCCGTGGCGGAGCGGCTGGGCGAGCGCTGCCGTGCGGTTCCCGGCGACGTGACCGTCGCCGCCGACCGCCAACGCATGATCGAGGCGGCCGTGGCCCACGGCACCGGGCGCCTCGACGTGCTCATCAACAACGCCGGGAACATGTACCGGGGCCCGGTGACCGAGCTCGAGGAGGATCGGCTCCTGGAGCTGTTCCACAGCAACGTGGTCGCACCGATGATGCTGGCCAGCCTGGCGATTCCGCACCTGCGGAGCACCCGGGGATGCGTCCTCTTCGTGGGCTCGGTCCACACCAAGCGCAGCTTCCCGGGCGTCTCCCCGTACGCCGCCACCAAGGGCGCCCTCGAGACGCTCACCGGGGTTCTCGCCGCCGAACTGGGCCCGCAGGGCATCAGGGTGGGCTGCGTGCGCCCCGGCGCGGTCCTGACCGAGATCAACCAGCGCGCCGGCCTCTTCGACGACGAGCAGGCCGCGGCCCGCCTGGCAGCCATGTCCGGGGCACACGCCCTCGGCCGCATCGGCACCGCCGCCGAGGTCGCCGAGGCCTTCGAGTACCTGGCCCGGGCCGAGTGGACCACCGGGGAGGTGCTGGTGGTGGACGGCGGCCTGGGCCTCGGGGTCACCCATGACTGAGCTCGCCGGCCGTAGCCCCCGCGCAGCCGTGGACGACCACCTCGCCGCGGTTCTGACCGGCGATCCCGCCGCCATGGCGGCCGACTACGCCGAGGGTGCGGTGCTCGTCCGCCACGATGCGTCCTATGAGGGCGCGGCGACCATCGCCGAGTACTTCACGTCGGTCCCGGAGCGCCTCGGCGGCGGAGAGGTGCGGTTCGGCGAGCGACGTGACGAGGGCGAGGGTCGAGTCTCCGTGCGATGGCGCATTGCCGGAGGGCCCGGCGACGGCACCTCCGGGCGCGACACGTTCACGGTCGCAGGCGGCTTCATCGTTCACCAGACCGTCGCACTCGACGATGCCGATTTCTGAGGGACTCCCTACCATGAGCCGCCGACCATGACCACCTCCGCCGGCACCGCACTCGAGAACACGGAGTACCACCGGATGAGCCTTGAGACCCTCGCACCCAGCACCGACGAACTCGCCGCGATGACCCCTGAGGACTTCGTGGGGCTGCTCCGGGCCGAACTCTCCAAGCCCGGCACCGGCATGGGCGACCACCCGGTCGTGTCCGCCATGGAGGACGGCAGCGTCACGGTCCCGCAGCTGGTGCTGTTCTGCGAGCAGTTCTACCTGCACATCTCGCGCATGCTCCCGTGGATCGGGGCCATCTACGTGAACTGCCCCCACGAGGACGTGCGCACCACGCTGGTCAAGAACCTGGCAGAGGAGTGCATGGGCATTGAGACCGGCACCAAGGCCCACCCCGAGCTTCTTCTGGAATGGGGCGCGGCGCTCGGAGGCGACACCGACGCCATGCGCCGGGCCGAGCAGCTGCCCGCCGGGCGCCGGCTCACGGAGTACTTCGAGTTCATGGGCCTGTGCCGCGACTGGTGCGTTCCCCTGGCCGCCATCGGCATCGGCCTGGAGTCGTTCGTGCCCGAGACCTTCACCCGCATCGTGGCGGCCCAGAAGCAGAACTACGGCATGAGCGACGAGGACCTGATCTTCTGGACCATGCACATCCTGGCCGACGCCGAGCACGGCGACGAGGGCATCGAGATCGTCTCGGAGTACGCCCGCACGCCTGCCCAGCGCGACGCGGTGTACCACTGCACGCTCGAGACCGGCCGCCTGTTCTACGACATGTGGGACCTGTACCGGACCGTCCCGGCGTGATCGACCTGACGCCCACCCAGGAGGCCCTGCGGGAGACCGTCGCCGCGCTCGCCTCCGACCTGTACGAGTCGCAGGCCGCCGCCTGGGACGCCGCCCGCACCCCGTTCCCCGACGCCGAGCGTCGCCGCCTGGCGGAGTTGGGATACATGGGCATGGGCCTGCCGGCGGAGTACGGGGGCGGCGGGGCCGACCTGGCCGACTCCCTCATCGTGATCGAGGAGTTGGCCAAGGCCGCCCCGACGGCGGCGTTCGGCGTCTTCGAGGCCAACTGTGGCCCGGCACGGGTCATCGACCTCTTCGGCACGCCCGAACAGCGCCGGCGCCTGCTCCCCCCCGTCGCCGCCGGCGAGGTGACCATGGCGATCACCATCTCCGAGCCCGACGCCGGATCGGCGGCCACCGACATGACCACCGCCGCGGTACGCCGGGGCGACCACTACGTGATCAACGGCACGAAGCGCTGGTGCTCGGGCGCGGGGCACGCCGAGCAGTACCTGGTGTACGCGCGGCTGGGCGACGAGCCCGGCGCCCGCGGCATCGGGGCGCTGGTGGTGGACCGGGACAGCGACGGGCTGAGCTTCGGCCCCCAAGAGCGCCTCATGGGGTTCCGGGGCATCCCCTCGGCGGACATGTTCTTCGACGACGTGGCGGTGCCGGCGGGGAACCTGATCATCGACGCCGGCGGCTTCGGGCGGCTGTTCACGGCGTTCTCGATCGAGCGGCTCGGCAACGCCACCATGAGCCTCGCCATCGGGCAGGCCTGCCTGGACCTCTGCGCCGCGTATGTGACCGAGCGGCGCCAGTTCGGCAAGAAGATCGTCGAGTTCCAGGCGACCCAGACCGCCCTGGCCGACATGATCCTGCAGACCGAGGCCGCCCGGCTGCTGATCCGGCGGGCGGCGGCGCGTGCCGGCCGGGGCGCGCCGCGCACCCTGGAGGCCTCGCTGGCCAAGTGCTTCGCCAACGAGATGGCCAAGAAGGTGGCCGACGCGGCGGTGCAACTGCACGGGGGCTACGGCTACAGCGAGGAGTACGGCATCGAGCGCCGCCTGCGCGACTCCCACGGCTGGGCCATCGCCGGCGGGACGCCCACCATCCAGAAGGTGAGGATCGTCTCGGAATACCTGCAGCGCCGCTTCAACCAACGCGCCTAGCAGGCGGCGGCACCTCGGTAGCGGACTCGCCGGTGTCCGTTGCGGACAAGCCAGGCGATGGATCGTTCAACCAGCGCGCCTGACCCGGTGCCCCGCTACCACGCCGCCGGGCTGGGGCACTCGGGGACTCGCCGCCTCCCGCGGCGCGCCGCCGAGGCGTGCAGATGTCAGGGACCGAGCAGCGCGGCGGGGACCACGGCGATGCCGTCGCGGCGGCGGTAGGCCTCCGACCCGGTCGTGACGACGGCGGCGTCGGCGAGTTCCGGCCCGATGCGGTCGGCGAGCCACCGCAGGTGCCTGGTGTCGTCCTCCGCGACGACCGCGCCGAGTTTCACCTCGAGCGCCACGACCCGGCCGTCGAGTCCCTGCACGATCAGATCGACTTCGTGCTCGCCGCCGTGGGTCCGCAGATGGAACACCTTCGCCTCATTGGCCTGCGCGTAGGCGCGTACCGACAGCGTCACGAGGGACTGGAACAGGCCGCCGAGCAGGGTTCCGTCCCGAGGCATGGCCACCGCACCGGACCGGCCCTCGAGCAGTGCCTCGGCGTCGACCCCCAGCAGACGGGCGGCGAGAGCAGGATCGGCGAGGTGGTGCTGCGGGGCCGACGCCAGACGCCGCAAGTGGTTGCGGGTCGGAAGCCACGCGGGCACGTCTTCGATCAGCCACAGTGACTCCAGCGCCGCCCGGTACCCGACGGCAGTGGCCTTGGCGGGCTTGTCGGGCGTCGCCGTGTCGCGGATCTTCTCGAACGACGCGACCGTCGAGGTGGCCGCGGCGTAGGCGGCCATCCAGCGACTCAGCGCCGGTCGGTTGCCGGCGGTGCCGGACCCCTCGTTCAGGCGGTGCTCGGCGATGCGGTTGATGTAGCCGTCCAGGTAGGCGCGCACGCCCCGCGGCGAACGGCCCCGTATGGCGGGGAACCCCGAGCAGACGATCTGCTGCGCATAGTCGGCGAGGCCCAGCGGGGCAGCCCCCTCCAGCCGGGGCCGCCGGCCGCCCAGCAGGTCGCTCAATCGGACGGTGGGAGCGCAGACGCCCCGCTCGGAGAGAGCCATGGGCCGCATGCGGACGGTGACGATGCGCCCCGCGCCGGTGTGGGTGGGCGGCTCCGCCGGGCCCGCGGAGCCGGTCAGCAGGAACCGGGGCGTGTACGGGTCGGCGTCCACGGCGCGCCGCACAACATCCCATGAGGCCGGCAGCCGCTGCCATTCGTCTATGAGGATCGGCGGCGCCCCACGGGCGAGCCTGGACGGCTCCGCCAGCGCGATCGAGAGCTGGTCGCCGTCGTCGAGGCGATGAACGGTGGCCGCCCGACGCAAGGCCGTCTCGGTCTTGCCGACTGCGCGCGGCCCCTCGACGGCAACGGCGGGCAACTCGCTGCACAGCAGGTCGAGTTCGTCGTCCACGATCCGCGGCCAGTACACGCCCTGCCCGTCGCCGTTCCTGCCTCCGTCGCCGTTCCCGTCCAAGCCGCCCCTCCCGGTCAGCGCATCGCGTCACACCATCTCCGCGGGCCTCACCGTACCATTTCGACGGCATTTTCTGAACCATTTCGACGGCATTTTCTGAACCGTTTCGACGTGTTCGCCACCCGGCCCCCACCAACTCACACCGGACCGGCAGTCACAGATCGCTGGCCTGAGCATGCATGCCTGACGCTCTGGACCTCCCGCTCGCTGATGTCGTCTGCGGCATCGGGTTCACATCCAGTGCGCGCCGGGTCGCCAGGTAGGCTGCTCGCATGCCTCGAAGCGACAGAACGCTCCGCCCCGTTGAGGTGCGCGCCTTGAGCCGTACCGGATCTGGCTTCGCTATGACGACGGCCTCGAAGGCGAGTTGGATCTGTCGTACCTGGCCGGCGACGGCGTGTTCGCTGCCTGGGAGGACCGCTCGTTCTTCTCCGCCGTGCGGCTCGGTCCCTGCGGCTCGATCGTCTGGGGCGATGATCTCGACCTGTGCGGCGACGCGCTCTACCTGAAGCTCACCCGCGGCTCGACTTTGGGGGGGCGAGGCGGCCCGGGTCAGGCCTCCGGTAGGCGCTGCAGGGTGCCGTCGGCGTGGAGGTACAGGCAGCCGTAGCCGTGCTCGCCGCCCGCGACCGCGTGGCCGCCGCGGGACTCGCACAGCTCCCGGCCGACGCACGTCCCGGTCGCCCCGAACGAGTAGTCGTAGACGCTGCCGCTGCCGAAGATCTGGCTGTCGAGGCGGCAGAACGCAGCCTTCACGTCGGCGGTCGCCCAGGTGTCTCCCGGCAGGTTGGGCTTGCACTCGCCGCCGTGCCAGTAGAAGCGGTAGAGGTAGGCGTCCGAATAGTAGCGCGGGACCCAGTGCCGCAGGCAGCCGGCGGCGGTCTCCACGATCCGGCACTCGCCCTTCGGCGATCCGTCCAGGCCGACGCTGCCCGGCCGCGGCTCCCAGTACCACTGCGGGGGCGACGCCGCAGCGTTGCAGGCCGCCTCCGACGCCGGGACGGCCGTCGTCGTGGTTGTGGCCGACGGCGGGGGGTCGCACGCCCCTGTCGCGTCGTTGTACGTCCAGCCGTCGCCGAAGTAGGCCGCGCACTCAGCGTCCCAGTCCGGCCCCGAGTCGCTGTCCTCGCCGGCCGCTCCGGCGCTCACCCACCCCGTCACGGCGAGCGCCAGCAGCGGCAGTGCGACGAGCATCGCCTTCGTGACGCACACCCGGCAGAAGCAGCGCACCGGGCACCGGTGCGAACGGTCAGCCATGCGGTTTCTCTAGCACACGGGGGGGGGGGGGGCAAGTCCTATAGCAGGACCAGCCCCGCGGCGGGCAGCGGCCGCGGGGATCACCGACCGGACGGGACGGGCCGCGGGACACGCCCGACGCGGACCAGCCCGGGTTCAGCCCCTGAACCAGCTGCCCCTGAACCAGCTGTACGGCGGCGCCGGCGCCGGCTGCCGGCCACGTTCGCGGCCTTCCCTCCGTTCCCGCTCGGCGGTCTTCACCGCGTCAAAGATTTCCCTCCCGCCAACGTGCAACCAACGTCATGGCCGGGTGCAGCTAGCTCAGCAGGTGCGGCACCCGACTGCCCAGTCGCAGCAGTCGGGCGGCGTTGGCGTTGAGCGTGCCCGCCAACTCGGCGACGTCGGGCCCGGTGCCCCGGTCCCAGCCCCCGAAATTGGTGCCGTACACGAGCCGGTCGGTCCCCAGGGCGCCGGCCACGAAGGCGAACTCCGCGGCCCCGGTCACGTGACAGTCGAACCAGAGCCGTTCGAGTTGACCGTCGAAGGCACCGGAGGGTTTCAGCCACTCCGGCGAGGCGGGCCGCCGCTCGGCCAGCTTGCGCAGCTTCGACAGCACCAGGGCCAGGGATCCCCCGCCGTGGCTGAGGCACACGTCGAGCGCCGGGTGGCGGCGCAGCACCCCGCCGAAGATCAGCGTGGCCGCCGCGAGCGCCTCCTCAAGGGAGTACTCCAGCACGAGGTCCAGGTCCCAGCGGCACAGGCGCCGGTCCAGCAGCGGGCCGTCGATGCCCGACTGGGTCGGGTGCAGGAACAGCGGCACGTCCAGTTCGGTGCAGGACTCGTACAGCGCATCCATCGCGGGCGCGTCCAGGGGCGTCCCGAAGTCGGTGCCGACGTAGCCGCCGAGCAGCCCGAGGTCGCCGACGATGCGGTGCAGTTCCGCGCAGGCCGCGTCGATGTCCTGCATGGGCAGGGCGCCGAGGCCGGCGAAGCGGTCGGGACGGCCGGCCACCACCTCGGCCAGGCTGTCGTTGTGTGCCCGGCAGAAGTCCACCGCCGCCGGTGCGTCGATGAAGTGCAGATAGGTCAGCGGGTTCGGCGAGAGCGCCTGCACCTTGATCCCCGCGGCGTCCATGGCGGCGAGGCGCATGTCCACCTCGATGAACAGCGACCCCCGGTAGGCCACGCCGTCGAGCCGGTAGTTGCCGACGCGGAACCAGGGGCTGCCGTCGGGGTGGTGGCCGATCTCGGGGCCGCAGGCGCCCGCCCGCCCCATCGAACCCTCCAGCACGATGTGGCCGTGCACGTCGATGAGGCCGCCGGCCGGACCATCGGCACTTCTCACGATCGGCCCTCCATGATGCCGTCGGCGCCTGGCAGCCAGGACGCAACCCCTGCCACGGGGATGGCGCAGGTGACCGCCTCGATGATCTGCGCCTCGCTGCATCCGGCTCGGCGTGCACCGTTGGCATGCACGTTCACGAATCTGGCGGAGAACTCGGCGGCGTTGATGGTGCACAGCAGCAATTCGGCGTGCGTCGCGTCCAGGACGTTCTCCGCCAGGGACCACTCCCGCATCAGCACGTAGCCCTCGAGCGCCCGTGGCGCGTCATCGGCCATGAGCCTCACGTAGTCGGGCACGAACCCGAAGTAGTCCTCGAAGTAGTCCAGGCACCCCCGGCGATCGATCGAGAACTCTGGCGCGTCGCCGGCGGCGAGCGCCACCGTGTCGCCGAACACCTCGTCGATGGCGGAGTTGAACGTGGCATAGACGGCCTCGCCGCGGGATATCAGCACCGTGAGGGCCGCGCCGCGAGCGTCGGAGAGTTCGAGACCCAGGTTGCGCGACCTCTCCATCTGCGCCATGAGCATCTCCCGGTGGCCCTTCACCGCCGCAGCCGCCGCCATGTACAGCGCCTTGGCCCAGGCCGGACATGCGCCATCGGTGTCGGTGACCTCGCGCACACGAGCGAGACCCTCGGCGAACTTCGGTGAGACGGCGTCGATCCGGCCGCTCGCCAGGGCGGCGCTGCCCAGAACCGACCGGTCGGCTCCCCCGACAAGGGTTGGCTGGACTGTCATGGGACCTCCTGGAGTCACTCGGATGGAGAGAAGCGGTTCGCAGCGGCACGGGGCGGCCCGGGGCGGCGGTGGGCGCTCAGAGCTTGGACACCTCGCCGCCGTCGATCACGAAACAGGAACCGGTGACGAACGCGGCCAGGGGAGAAGCCAGGTAGCAGACCAGCGGACCCAGTTCGGCAGGCTCGCCCATGCGGCGCATGGGAATCTTCCGCAGGCGGGCGGCGAGCATCCTCTCGTCGGCCAGGACCTGCGCCTGCGCCTCGGTGGCGAAGGCCCCGGGGGCGATCATGTTCACCCTGATGCTGTAACGGGCCCACTCAGCCGCCAGCGCCTCGGTGAGACGCGCCAGCGCACCCTTCGAAGCGCTGTAGGCGGCCAGCAGCGGCTTGCCCTTGAGGCTCGAGGTGGAGCCGATGTTGATGATCGAGCCAGCGACCCCTCCGGCGACGAAGTGGCGTCCCGCCGCCTGCGACAGGATCGCCGGGGCCAGCACGTTCACCGCCACCACGTCGGACAGCACGGCGGGATCCTGGTCCAGGAACGCCCCGGCGGGCGCGATCCCGGCGTTGTTGACCACGCAGTCCAGCCGCCCGAAGCGCTCGACCGCCACACCGGTGAGGCCGGCCACCTCGCCGGCGTCGCGCATGTCGCAGCGCACAGGGTGGATGCGCCCGTCCGAGCCGGCCGCGAGTTCTTCCAGGGCACCGGTCGAGCGGGCCGCCGCCACCACCCGGGCGCCCTCGCCGGCGAGCGCCGCCGCCGCGGCCGCTCCGAGCCCGCGACTGGCCCCCGTCACGACGGCGACGGCGCCCTCCAGCTGCAGATCCATGTCAGGAACCTCGCTCCGCCGGGATCACGTCTTCGCGTCGGCCTCGACAATCTCGCGGCACAGGCGGCTGGCGACCCCGAGGCGGAGAATCTCGCTCGCCCCCTCGTAGATGCGCATCGGCCGGGCCTGGCGGTAGTACTGCTCGATCCTGGAGCCCTTGATGAGGCCCCAGCGGCCCATGATCTGCACGCAGCGGTCGACGACCCTGGCCGCCGCGTCGGTGGCCGCCAGCTTCGCCATCGAGGAGTAGTCCAGGGTCGTCCCGGGATCCTGGCGCGCCATGTCCGCCGCCCGGTAGGCCAACAGCCGCGAAGACTCCAGATCGGTCCAGGAGTCCGCGAGCAGGTTCGCCACCGCCCCCAGGCGCGCCAGCGGTCGACCGAACTGTTGGCGCTCGACGGCATGGCGGGTGGCGATCTCCAGAGCCCCCTCCATCAGGCCGACAGCCGCGCCGGCGAGCGACGAGCGGAACACCGACAGGGTCGCCAGCACGTGCGCGAACCCGCTGCCCGGTTCCCCGAGCCGATGATCGGCGCTGATGGCCACGTCGTCGAAGTCGATCTCGCCCAGGACATGGGGTGCGATGACCTCCGGCGAGGGCGAGACCTGCACGCCCGGGCTGTCCGCGGGCACGAGTACGACCGAGTACGAGTACATGTCCTCGTCGGACCCCTCGGGCGCCGGCTCACGGACCAGCGTCGTGAAGAAGTCGGCCACGGGCGCGTTCGAGATGAACGACTTGCGCCCCGACACCACCAACTCGTCGTCGCCGGTCCCCGAGGGCCGCAGTGTCGTCGTGATCGCCTTGAGGTCCGAGCCCGCCTCGGGCTCGGTCAGCGCGATGGCCGCGAGCGATTCCCCCGATGCCACTCGTGGCAGCCACAACCGTCGCTGCGTCTCGCTGCCGCCGATAGCGATCGCGTAGCTCCCGAGGCCCTGGAGTGCCAGCAGGGCGTCCAGATGCGCCGAGGCCTTCATGCACACCTCCCGCGCCACGCACACGGCGAGAGGGTCGACCTTCTCGAAACGCCCGCCGTACGCCGCCGGGACCATCAACTCGCTGAGGCCGCTGGCACGGAGGACCGCCAGGGTGGGCCCGTGGACCTCGGAGCACTCGTCGGCCTCGGCTGCGAACGGCGCCACCTGCGCGCCCACCGCCCGCGCCTCGGCCTGCACGTCCTTGTAGATCTGAGGAAGTTCCAGGAACGCCACCTCGGGTCCGTCTCCTTCGTTCGCCTCGCCGATGCCGCCGCTTCACGTGCTCGGGGTGCCCGGAGCGACCGCAGCGTAACGGACGGACCGCTACGACTCGGCACAAACCGGTGGACACGATAGTTGGAACAAGAACCACTCTCAAAGACACCTGTGGCCGGCGGCACCACGCGGCCTACGCTCCGGAGAGACCGGGAGACCGCTTCCGCACCGGAGTGCGCCGCCGACGCCGGCACGACTCCCGCGGTCGGGCCTCGGGACAGTGATCGAGCTGTGCGAGAGGAGCGCAATGCCATGGCCGACGTGATCACCGAGCGGCGGGACGAGGTGCTCTGGCTGCGGCTGAACCGCCCCGAACGGCTCAACGCCTACGACCGGACGACCGTCGACGAGATCGTCGCGGTGCTCCGGGAGCACGCCGACGCCCGCGTCGCGGTGATCACCGGAGAGGGCCGGGCGTTCTGCGCGGGCGGCTACCTGGCGAACCTGGCCGACCCCGACTTCTGGGAGCTGCGCGCCATGTTCACCGGCAGCCTGGAGCTCTTCGACGCCATCCGCTCGGCGCCCATGCCGGTCATCGCCGCGGTGAACGGTCCCGCCTTCGGCGGCGGCAACGAGCTGGTCGTGGTGTGCGACCTGGCCATCGCCTCCGAGAACGCCCGCTTCGGCCAGACCGGCGTGAAGGTCGGCAGCGCCCCGGTGCTGGGGGGCACGAACCTGCTGGCGATGACGGTGGGCGAGAAGAAGGCCAAGGAGGTCGTCTACCTCTGCCGCCCCTACAGCGCCGCCGAGGCCCTGGACTTGGGCTGGATCAACGCCGTCGTCCCCCACGACGAGCTGCACGACGAGGTGGAGCGCTGGTGCGACGAGATCTGTGCTATGTCGGCGCGCTACATGGAGATCGCCAAGATCAGCACGAACGTCTGGTGGCACCAGTTGCGCGACAACATGCAGTCCGGCCTCGGGATGCTGATGCAGGCCATCGGCTCGCCCGACATGCTGGAAGGCGCCAACGCCTTCCTGGAGAAGCGCGAGCCGCAGTTCCCCCCACGAGACGCCCGCTGAGCCCGCCCGGAGCCGCCGCGGCGCCCGACGGGCGACCAACAGCCCAGAAACCACGTCCCCGCTGAGCCGCCGGGGCGACGAGAGGCACCGGAGACCGACCCCCCATGGCCCCCCGCAGCTACGACCAGTACCAGCCGACGTTCGCCGACCGGCGCCGCTGGAACACGCCCGACGTGCTGCGCCTCCGGGCGCAGACCCACGGCGAGCGCGTCTACCTCGACGTCCCGTCGACGGGTGAGACCTACAGCTACGCCGAGACCCTCGAGTTGGCCGAGCGGGTCGCCCGCGGCCTGCTCGGGGCGGGGGGCGTCCCGGGGGACAGGCTGCTCATCATGCTGCCGAACTGCTCGGCCTACGTGCTCGCCTGGCTGGGATCCTCGCTGGCGGGGATTGCCGAGGTCCCCATCAACACCGCCTACCGGGGCAGTTTCCTGGAACATCAGGCATCAACCGTGACGCCCCGCATGGTGGTCACCCATCCGGACTATGCCGGGCGCTTCGCCGAGAGCGCCGAGTCGGTGCGCAGCGTGGAACGCTTCTGGCTGGCCGGAGGCGACGCCGCCGCACGGGACGCCGCCGCCACGACCCTGCAACAGGCGGGGTTCGCGGTCTCGGAGTGGGAGGAACTGCTGGCCGCCCCGGTCGGGAACCCCGGCCCCGACTCTCCGGTCGGCGGAGCGGGCGACCCGAGCGGGACCGCCATCGAACTGCCCCCCGTACGCCATTCCGACCTCGCGTCGGTCTTCTTCACCTCCGGCACGACGGGCCTGTCCAAGGGCGTGATGATGCCGCACGCCCACATGCACCTCTTCGCCGACCAGTGCGTGTCGCTCACCCGGCTCAGCGACGCCGACGTCTACATGTCGGCGGGGCCCCTGTTCCACGGCAACAGCCATTTCCTCGCCGCCCATCCGGCGTTGATCGCCGGCGCCCGCTACGTCCTGCAGGAGCGGTTCAGCGCCAGCGCCTGGGGTCGCCAGATCCGCGACAGCGGCGCCACGGTCACCAACTTCGTGGGCGTGATGATGGACTTCGTCTGGCAGCAGCCCGCCAGGCCCGACGACGCCGACAACGAACTGCGCTGCATCTTCGCCGCCCCCACGGCCTCCAGCATTCTCGAGGCCTTCAAGCGGCGGTTCGGGGTGGAGGCGTTCGTGGAGGTCTTCGGCCTGACCGAGACCTGCATGGCGATCCTCAGCCCCTACGGCGAGGACCGTCCCCCCGGCGCCGCCGGCCTCGCCAACAGCGACTGGTTCGACGTGCGGCTCGTGGACCCCGAGACCGACGAGGAGGTCCCCGTCGGCGAGCTGGGCGAGCTCGTGGTGCGCGCCCGCTGTCCCTGGACGCAGTCGGTCGGCTACTACAACATGCCCGAGGCGACCCAGGAGGCCTGGCGCAACCTCTGGTGGCACACCGGCGACGGGCTGCGGCGCGATGCCGACGGCTGGTACTACTTCGTGGACCGCCTGAAGGACGCCATCCGCCGCCGCGGCGAGAACATCAGCTCCTACGAGGTGGAGCAGGCCCTCCTGGCGCATCCCGCCGTGGCCGAGGTGGCGGTGGTGGCCACCCCCGCCGACGAGGAGGCGGGCGAGGACGAGGTGCTGGCCGTCATCGTGCCCGAGCCGGGCGCCGAGATCTCCGCCGCGGCGATATGGGAGTACGCCGACCGCCGGCTGCCCTACTTCGCCGTCCCGCGCTACCTGCGTTTCGTCGCCGAACTCCCCAAGACGCCCTCGGAGAAGGTGCGCAAGGTGGAACTGCGCGCCGCAGGTGCCGGGACCGGCACCCACGATCGGGGTCCCGCGCCGCGGCGAGGAGGCCGGCGAACATGAGACGGGCAACCGTGGTGCCGGAGCCATACTCCCGCAACGGTCATTCCGGTCGCCCACATTCGTCATTCCGGCGCAGGCCGGAATCCATGCCCGGGGATCCGGCCGCGTCTGCCGCTGATGACGGAGCACACACCTCGGGGAGAAATCATGAGCCATAACCCGCGGGACGAGCAGGCGCCCGTGCAGCAGACCGTCGTGTTCACGTCGACGACCGGGCGGGGGCGGGTCGTCGCGATGGACTCCGCCTATCACGTCGACCCGTCGAATCACGGACGGGACGTCTGCGTGAACTCCTCCTACTGCGGGGTGCTGCCGGCCCGGTTCATCGCCGAGGCCGCCCCGCGGGGCGCCATCGGCATGGACTGCGGCATCGGCCCCGAGGGATCGGCCATCGCGGGCCTCTGGTACCTGGAGGCGCTGGACATCCCCGCCGCGGTCGCCGACGTGATGAGCGCCCGCCTCGGCGACGGTGTGCACCTGTACCGCAACGGCGTCATCAGCTTCTTCAACCAGCCGGCCGCCGACTGCGGGGTTCGGGCGGGTATGGCGGTCACCGAGGCCGCCCTGCTGATGCTGGAGAACGACCCGGCGCCGGCGGCGGCCGACGAGATCACGAACCGGACGGTGATGCAGACGGCACCCGACGGTCGACAGGTGATCGCCACCGACTCCATCGCCTTCGCCACCCTCGCCGACCGCGGCCGCAACGTGCTGGTGACCGCCGGGCACACGGGCCGCAGCGCAGTGCCGTACCTGCGCCGGGCGGGCGCCTGGGGGTTCATCTGCTCCGACGGGGGGCGCGGCATGGACGACTCGGGCATGGCGGGGTTGTTCATCGTGGAGGCCGACGGCCTGGCCGGCGCCACCGTGGACGCCCGCCGCGCCCGCATGGGCAGCGGGTTGTCGCACTACCACGACGGCATCGTCTCCGCGGCCAACGCCCTGGCCGCCGCCCGCGGCGTGGAGATCGGCATGCCCTGCGCCGAGGCCGCCCTGCTGCTGCTGGCCCGCCCGGACGGGTCCTGACGCCGCAGCCTCCGGCCCCCAGTCCGTCATTCCGGCGCAGGCCCGAACCCAACGACGCGACGCCCACACCCAGCGTCACCCCGGCCCCCAGTCCGTCATTCCGGCGCAGGCCCGAACCCAACGACGCGACGCCCACACCCAGCGTCACCCCGGCCCCCAGTCCGTCATTCCGGCGCAGGCCCGAACCCAACGACGCGACGCCCACACCCAGCGTCACCCCGGCTCCCAGTCCGTCATTCCGGCGCAGGCCGGAATCCAGAGGCGCGACGCTCACACCCAGCCACCGTGCATCGCCTGGCGCGGGCGTATGATCTTCCCTGACGCTCATGGACTCCGACCCTCCCGCGCCCGCCCCGACCGGCCTCCTGCCGGCAGACGGCTTCTACCACTGGGGCATCGTGGCGGAGGACTTCGACGCCACCTGCGAAGAGCTGGGCGCGGTCTGCGGCCTGACGTGGGCCGAGCCCATGCGCCGGGAGTTCGACCTGCGCCAGCCCGGCGGCGTGGTGACGGTGAACTTCCGGCTGACCTACTCCGTAGAGGGACCACCGCACTACGAGATACTGGAGTCCTCTCCCGGCACGCTCTGGGACCCGGCGACGGCCCACGGCGGCGTCCACCATCTGGGGTTCTGGTCCGAGGACGTGACCGGCGACGCCGCCCGCCTCGAGGCCGCCGGCTACCCGTGCGGCGCCACTGCGGCCACACCCGACGGCCGGCCCGCGGGGTTCAGCTATCACCGCCTGCACAGCGGCCTCTGGGTCGAGCTCGTGGACCTCGCCCGCAAGCCGGCCTACGACACCTGGATAGCGGGAGGCGACTTCCCTGCCTTCACGCCGCCGGGGGCGCCCGACGCCGAACCGTCCACGTGAGTCGCCCTCGGGCCGGGACCGGCTCGAACAGGGGCGGCGTGTAGCTTGACCGTCGTGATTGCGACGCGCCGGGCGGCGCTCGCGGCGGGCGTGCTGCTACTGGCGGCTCTGCTCGTCGGGTGCGGCTACTTCGAGTCCGACGAGGCGCACCTTGCGCCCCGGACGCCGCTGCTGCCGCCCACGAGCGAGTCGCTGAGCGCGCCGGTGGACCTGACGCCTGCGAGCGTGCGGGAACCCTCGCCGACCGGCGGCGCGCCGGCGGAGAGCACCGGCGCCGCAGCCGAACGGGACTCCGCCGAGCCGGCGCCCGGCGAAAACGAGACCGCCGGCGGCGAGCCGGCGCCCGGCCACGACCCTGCGGGCAGCGGCGCCGGCGGCGACGGGGACGGCGCCGAGGGGCCGCAGCTCCTCGAGATCGTCGTCATCCGCGAACTGCCTCACGACACCGAGGCGTTCACGCAGGGATTCGAGATCTCCGGCGGCCGTCTCTACGAGAGCACAGGCGCGCGGGCCGATCGTTCCAGCACGCTGCGGGAACTGGACCGCGACACCGGCGAAGAGCTCCGACGCGTCACCTTCGAGGAGGACTTCTTCGCCGAGGGCATCACGTTCGTGGACGAGCGTGTCTACCAGCTCACCTGGAAGGACGGCGTGGCGCTGGTGTGGGATCCGGAGGATCTGACGATCTTGGAGCGCTTCACCTACGAGGGCCAAGGCTGGGGCTTGTGCTACAACGGCCGCGTCCTGGTCATGAGCGACGGCAGCGCCGAACTGCACTTCCGCGATCCGGTCACCTTCGAGCGGGTCGGGAATCCGCTGCTCGTCACCCTCGACGGCCAGGAACTGCCCTCGCTCAACGAGTTGGAGTGCGTCGGCAGCCACGTCTGGGCGAACGTCTGGCAGACCGACCTGATCGTGCGGATCGACCCGGTGACCGGGCGTGTGCTGGCGCTCGCCGACGCGTCGAACATCGGCCTGCCCCGGCCCGACGATCCCAACGCCGTGCTGAACGGCATCGCCTGGGATCCCGACACCGAGACTTTCCTGATCACCGGCAAGGACTGGCCCGCCATCTACGAGATCCGCTTCGAGGCCGCCGGCGCCCCTTCGGGTTCGTGAGCGTGGTTCGGCGCGGCGGAGCGGAACCCGCCGTGGTCAGAGTTCGAGTGCGGTCGTGCAGTTGCGGCGGCGCGGCGGGCGATTCCGCGTCGTCTCGGCTGCTGTGGCTGGCCGCAAAAGTTTAATGGTTTCGGTTGCTATATCTAAGATTCAATAAGTATCATGCTGTTTCATGATAGGCGGGGTGTGCGGCGGGGGGCGGGGCGGGTTAGGCTCCGGTTCCAGGCGCGGGCTG
>JAPOVS010000080.1 GCA_026708055.1 bacterium
TGCTCCCGCATCACAGACATGACCACCCCCTAATCGAGATGCCAAGCCAGCAGGGGGAACCTCAGGGCGCTCGTTGTGGGGGTCACCGGCGTCACGCTGGCGCTGTGGGGTGCGGCGTGCGGGGAGACGAGTCCGGTGACGGTTCCCGAGACTCCCAGCGAGACGAGTGTGGCGGCGGCGCCTGAGGCGCCGGACGACGACCCGCCGGTGGCGGTTCCCGAGGCCCCGGCGAGACGGGTTCGGAGGCGACATCCGCGGTTCCAGGTGCCGAACTGCCGCGGCTGCCCGACAACCTGGCGCCGGCCGATTGGGCCAACCCGTACGCCGACTACACCGTCGAGCGTCTCTACGAGTTCCTGGCAGGTCACAAGCTGGCCCGGGGCATCGGCGAGAGCGTGGAGTACTCGAATCTGGGCTATGGCCTGCTGGGCCACGCTCTCGCTCTTCGAGAGGGGGTCGACTACGAGACGCTCATCGCGGGGCGGATCCTCGAACCGCTGGGGATGGCGGGCACCGCGGTCGAGTTGACGCAGCCGCTGCGGGAGCGTTTGGCCCCCGGGCACGACGAGGAACTCCGGCCGGTTCCCAGCTGGGACATCCCGGCTCTCGCCGGCGCGGGAGCCCTGCGTTCGACTGTCAACGATCTACTGATCTTTCTGGAAGCGAATCTCGGTTTGCGGCAGACGCCGCTACGCGAGGCGATGGCGCGTACCCACGTCCCGCAGGTCGCCGATCCGGGGCTGGGAATGGACATCGGGCTGGGGTGGGTAGTCGCCGACGACGGCGAGCGGCGGTTCGTGTGGCACAACGGCGCCACCGGCGGCTACAGCTCGTTCATCGGCTTCGATCCCGAGACACGCGAGGGGGTCGTCGTCCTGTCGAACTCGGTGATCAGCGTCGACGGCCTCGCCTACCGCCTGCTGACGCACGACTTCAACGGGTGAGCCGCCCGATGAATTCGCAGCCGCGCACTCCGACCAAGCGCGGCCATCCGGCCATCGCACGCGACGCGGAACTCGTTTCAGCTGGCGCGAAGCCTGGGGCGGTTGCCGGCGTCGCGGGTCGTCAGTCGTCCGGGGAGGTGCGCGTGGGTGGAGATAGCTCGCGCAGCAGGTCGGCGATCTCCTCGACAAAGAGTTCCTCGGCCGCCACGCGCATCACGAGTTCGTATACGCCGTTGTTGTGGGCCGCGGTTACGGAGGCTCCGTTGAGTTCGAGGAATACCGCGGTGGCGAGCCATCCCAGGCGCTTGTTGCCGTCGATGAGGGCGTGGTTGTTGACGACGGACTGCAACAACGCGGCTGCCTTGGTCCAGATGTCGGGATAGGCGTCGGAGCCGAAGGTGCTGGCTTGCGGGCGCGCCGCCGCGGCGGTGAGCAGTCCGAGGTCGCGGACCGGGGGTGGATCTCCGAGCAGGCGGCGGGCGAGTTCGATCAGGTCGTCGGCGTCGAGGAACTCGACAGGACCGGTCACTCTCCCAGACGCCGCAGCGCCTCGCCATGGCGGTGCATCACGTGCTCGGCCGCGGCGCCGACGCGGTCCTGATGATCGCGGCGCGCCACGAACTCGCGCACCGCGCGGCGGGCCGCCTCCTGCATCGACACGCCATCGAGGGCGGCGCGCTCGCGCAGGGCACGGCGCTCCTCATCGGTCAGCCGCAACGTCATTGCCACACCCATATGGTATCAGAGCGATACCGCAGATGCCCGACTGCGCCATGACGGCCCAGACTCGAGGACGCTGATCGCGAAGAATCCGGGGCACCCCACGGCTTGATTGATGGTTGGCAACGGTGAGCGTTCCTGAAGTCCGGTTCCCACCTTCCTTCGCAGACGCCACGTGCGGCTAGTGGGCACGTGCGGCCGCGCTACCTCGAGCGGCAGCGCTCTGACCTCGGAGTTCTGGGACGTCATGATGGCGCATGGACCACATGAGCTTCATGAGTGGAGCTGGGGTCCACGGAATCTCGACGCCAAAATGGCCCACACGCTGCGGAAATGGCAAGTCTAGAGAATTCAGTTATCACTGCTGCTATTGCGGCTGTTCAGGTATCGATTCCGACCGTTGATCTTCTTTGGACGACACCTCCGCAGCCTCGTCATGCCCCGGTCGCAGCACGATTCTCGAAGCCGGCGTTCACAGCGTCGGACACTATCGGAGTCGTGACCGCCAGCAGGACCATCGGTGCGATCAATTCGCTCCCGTAGAGGCGACCTTCTGTTTCCCCCCACCGGAACTGGCGCAACCGTTCTTGCTTCCCTTGTATTGCTCGCGCAGGCTGTCCCTGTCGACCTGTGGTGGGATTGCTGCTAGCGGTGGTTGGATTGCGCTGTCCTCCCTGGGTGTCGAGTCGCACTTCGTTCCTGATGCGAGCGAGCCACGCGTTGTCGGGGACCATCGCGACGTTGGGGCTGGTGGGGACCGCTCAAGCTAGACGTCGACGCGCGGTGGCGTGATCTCGTTTGCCCAGCCGCTGATGATCGACAGGTCTGGTACGCGCCGGGTGTAGTGCTCGTGGTGGCAGGACCGCAGCGCTGCCAGTGCCGGTTTGAGGGTCTCGACGAACGAGGGTCCGCCCCCGACGCAGGGGATGAAGGGGGCGGACCCGATCAGGTTGTCCATCTCGTCCGGGCGGGGTGGCGTTTCCCTGGTGGCCAGCCCGAGAGCCTGCTCTCTGGTTTCGTGGTCCCAGACGTTGAGTAGAACGTGCGCGCACACAGCGAGGGATATGGTCTCCCGGTCGGCGTCCGGGAAGGGATCGGGATAGTCCATTCCGCCGCCAAGGGGGGGCAGGCACCTTGGGATGCTTCCCAGCACGACCGAGGCGCGGTACACGATCTGCTCGAGGTCCCGCAGGGACAGCTCCTCGGTCCAGGCCGCGCCGGTCAGCATCTTGAGGGGGTCGGTGTCTTTCATCGTTGCGGCCAGGCCGATGGTCTCGGCGCGCTGGAGCATCCACCTTTCGCGCAGCCCCCCAGGCAGGATGTCGTCGCCGCTCAACGGCGGTAGGTCGATCCGGAAATCGATAAAGCGGTCGAGGTAGGCCCCGGCTTCGGGGCCCAGCCCGTACCTGTGGTCGGCTGCGGCGACGAGCGCCTTGTGGTTCACCACGAGCACGGTCGAGAGATTGCGGCACGCGGTGACGGCGCGCACGGCGTGCAGCATCTCCAACGCGTAATCCGGCGGGCAGCGGTCAAGGTCGTCGATCCATAGGACGACCCGGCCGGCGGCTTCTTCCACCAGTTCCCGCACGGCGCCAGCAAACTCGTTGAGGGTTCCACGCGGGTCGTCGCCGGCGCGCAACTCTTGCGCCAGGCGGACAGGTTCCGCGTAGGAGCGCGCCAGATCGAAGATCCGCGAGAGCCCGCCGTGGCGCTCCTCAGCATCTGCCGGGGTCAGACCGTGCGCCAAGGCCGCCGCGAGGTCGAATAGCGGTGCGCCCCCTAGCCGGCCCGCCGGGGCGGACACCTCGATGCACTTGCTGACGGCGCTCTGGCGCTCGCACTCCGCAGCTGCCATCCGGGCAAACGCTGACTTCCCCGAACCCCAAGGCCCCGCGAGCGCCCACACCGCCGGTGCCCGGCCAGCCACCAGCAGCTCGCAGAACCGACGCACGTCGTCTTCGCGCTCGAAGGCGTCGTTCTCGTACGGGTCTTCGGGCGGCGCGTGGAAGGTGTCCGGCCACGGCAAGCCCGCGAGATCTGCAGGCACCGGGGGCCAAGGCGCCGACGACACGCCGGCGCGCTTGCGGGCGGCGAGAGCCAACAGCGGCGTGGTGGCGGCAGCGACGAGCAGCCACACCAGCACGGCGACAAGCACACCGAACACCACACCTACCTGCAACGTGTGCTCCTCGAGGCGACCCAACGGCCCCCCATGCTCGTAGCTCGCGAGATAGATCAACGTGCCCGCTATGGCCAACGGTGGCGCGATGGTGAGCAACAGGGCTCGCACGCCATAACCCTCCCGCTCCGATGTGCCGACACCGCGATCCAACGCATCGCGCAGATGCTCCTGGCCAAGAACCACGACCACGCCGGAAGCGGCAAGAAGCGCCACGAGCCCCTGCAGCGCAGGAGCGCCGAACCCGGCCTCAGCGGCGCGGCCATAGGCGGCGCCCGCGGCGGCCGCGATCAGCGCTTGGGTAAGCCTCACTCCCCAGCCGATTGATGTGGAAGGCGGCTTGGTGCCGCGGTGAGGGCCGCGACGACCACGGGCCTGGATGCGCATGGGGAACCTCCCCGGGATCGGGCTGGGCGATGACGGAGCCGCCGACACGCTCAGGTCGCAGCCCGGAGGTGACGTGTGATAGGGACTAGTCGCTCGGTGGTGAGGACGGCGCGGATCTGTTCCGGCAGTGGCGCGAGCACCGGCTAGTCGAGCAGCCCGTGGGCGCGCAACCAGCGCTCCCACGGCGCCCGAATATGCGGCGACAGCACCAAGTTGGCCCAGAGGGCGACGACCTCGTCCACGTCGATGAACCACAGCACGTCGTCGGCGAGGCCCTCGGTCATTACCCGCTAGTAGGCGCGGCAGCGCTGACGGCGGTCCGCCAAGTCGTACTCATAGGGTGGCGACCAGGCGACGTGGGGGCAGGCGCACCACGCCGGCGGCCTTCGGGCGCGATCGATCCAACAGACCCTTGGGGATCTGCGCCGGCGGGCGTGTCACCATGAGCGTTGGCGACACCGTCGTCGGATGCGGGCCCCCAGGCGGGAACCACTCATCCTGGTCATGATCGGCGGCACCGGATCGGTCATGGGCCCAGAGTACCCGGAGGGCGCGACGAGAGACAGGGCCGACAACGGTAATCGGGCCGGCGGGCGCCAGCGCCGGCGGGGCGAGAACCCCGAGCCACTCCGCTCATGGCGCTGCATGCACAATCAGGGGATCGTGGGTAGTTCTATACCTACGTTTGGGCAGGTCAACTGCGGTACAAGCGTACCTGTTCGAGGACATTCCCAATCAAGAAGACGAGATTCCCCAGGGGTGCGGCGCGAACGGACAGAAGCTCCCGATCCGGGCGCACCGTGCGATCGCCGCGCTGATCGCCAACGGGTTCGTGAAGGTGATCGTCACCACGAACTTCGACCGGCTCCTGGAGGCGACGCTCACCGACGACAGGATCGACCCGACCATGGTGTCGGGCCCGAAGCACGCTTCTGGGACAGTGCCGATAGCGCACAGCCGCTGCACGATCGTGAAGATCCACGGGGACTACCTGTCCACCGAGCTCAGGAACACTGCCGAAGAACTGGCAAGAGGCGCCCGCGGCGAGGGCGTTGCGTGCATGC
Organism: bacterium; assembly: GCA_026708055.1. NCBI lineage: Bacteria > bacterium. Next base: position 5,295 of record JAPOVS010000080.1, read on the forward strand.
GGGCATCTGCATCCAGAGGCTGTCCTCGGCGGCGAGCGCCGCCGTCAGCAGCTGTCGCCGTCTCAGCATTTGGAGAAGTACCCCATGCGACCCACTCGGCATCACCGAACCCTGTCTGCACATGCAGATCCCCCAAGGCGACAGCGGCTGAGCAGTCCTGCGCATGGAACGCCTGCCCGAACTCCACCTGGAATTCGGCCCAGCCGGCGCAGCCGCTGGGCTCCTTCTCTGCACCGTACTACTGGTCGAGCCATCGTCTGACGAGGTGCTCGCGTCCGGCGAGCACCTCGCACTTGGCGGTCAGGCTCTGCCCGTCGCCGGTGAGCGCGAGCTGCTGTTGCGCCGTCTCGACGCCGAAGGGCTGCTGACCCGCAGCGGCGAGACCGAGATGGCGGCGGTCCGACTCGTGTGGGGGTCGTCACCGTCTTAGGCAGCGCCGCTCACAGGGACATCCGCCGCGTCTTCGATCAATGCGGCTTCGGGTTCGTGCTCGTCGAGGCTGACACAGCGGTGCAGGGTCCCGCCGCGCCCGCCGCAGCGTGCCCCCGGCCCGTGATCGCCGGCGTCGGCCACCAGCGCGACCGCAGCACCGCAGACGAGATGGCCCACACCAGCTTCGCTACCCCACCGCAGCCGCAGCGCGCATCGTGGAGATCGTCGAGTCAGCCGCGCACCACGTCGACGACGTCGCCCAGCGGCTGACCCGCGTCGCGGCTGCGGCCCATCGACAAGACCGCGTCCGCCTCGAGCGCGCCCGGGCTCGTCTGACGCTCGCAGCCCGACGACACATCGACGCCGCATCCGCCGCTGTGTCCGCCACCCACCGCAGGGTCCAAGTCCTCGAACCGGCCCGGGTGCTGCAGCGCGGATTGTCCATCACCCGTCGCGCCGACGGCGCGGTCGTGCGCTCCGTCCGCGACGCCCGCACCGGCGACGCGCTGCTGACCCAGATCGCCGACGGAACAATAGACAGCACCGTCACCTGAGCACACCACCGGAGCCCCCAGCGCCCTCCCTTGAGAGCAGACGCGCTGGCTACGATCCGCGAGATGGCTGCAGCCGATCCAGCCCCCGACCCGGATGGATCACTGCCGTGGTCGTTGCTGCCCGAGCCGCCGGGATTGACTGCTTTGGACGTGGCGATGCGAGAAATCAAGGAGACGACGCAAACTTCCATGAACATTTAAGAAAGCGTGCGACTGCTGGAATCGGTGTCAATGGGAATCCGCTACGTCGCGGACCGGATCGAGGCATATCTGCCCGAAGCCGAAAACACGCTGTCACAGTCACTGCACAGCCGCAGCGGCAAACCCTGCGGCTGCCGCGGCCGGTGCGGCTGCTGACCGGATGCTCGCCGGGCTGCGCCACCTAGCCGAAGCCTCGCGGCCTACGCCGCGACAGTCGACGATCCCGACATCGACGACCGCGCCGCCGAGCAGGAACTTCACAGCCCGCGCCGACGCGCCCGCCAGCCTGAGAGCACCAATCCAAGGAGCGCCGTGAGAGCCCGAAGATCCTTCAGGTCGTCGTACTCGCGCGCTCCCACCTCTGGGGCGCCGCCGGCGGCGAGCAGAGCTAGCGCCACAGGCCGCGCCGCCGGTGGATGCGACTCATCGGTGACGCCTACGGCCGAGCGATGCCATGCCGCCGGTCAGCTTCAACGAGACCCGCATAACCGACCTGATCGAGGAGTCGCTGCACGACAACAGCGGGCACCTCGACGTGTTCCGCATCGGCGACAACCTGGTGGTTCGAACCGACCTGGGCCAGCACTGGCGGCTGATCCCGGCCGGCCACACCGACACCGTGCCTCCCAGCAGCAGCGCCGAGGCCCGGATCGAGGGCGATGTGCTGTGGGGCGTCGACTCGGCCGACATGAAGGGCGGCTTGGCCGCCATGCAGGAGCTAGATCGTTGGTTCCAAGGGGTCAGTGGTCGTAGGCGAGGAGGCCGCGGGCGGGGCGGGGTTGTTGGGTTGTTTGGTTGTGCCAGACGACCGCGGTGAGGGCGAGGAGGCGTTGCAGGACCCGCGCCCAGACGCCGGCGGGGCTGCGGGCTCGGTGGCGTTCGAGGCCGAGTTGGTCCTTGAGGGCGCCGATGATGGATTCGATGATCTGGCGCAACGGCCGCAGGAACCGTTCGCCGGGTCGTGGGGGCTCTGTTCGGGTGGCGGGGCGGATGAGGGTGATGCCCTGCGCGGCGAGTTCCGCCTCGAAGGCGGCGCTGCGGTAGCCCTTGTCGGCGAGCAGGGTCTGGCCGGGCCGGGCGGGGCCGCCGCGGGCGATCATGCCCAAGCAGGTCTCGCGTTCGTCTGCTTTGGCGCCGGCGAGCGCGAAGGCGACGGGCAGCCCCGCCGGTGTGGCCAGCAGGTGCAGGCGCAGCCCCCAGAACCAGCGGGAACGGCTGGCGCTGTAGCCGTATTCGGCCCATCCCGCCAGGTCGGAGCGCTGCTGGGTGGCGCGGCTGCGCCCGCAGGGAACCGGCGTGGAGTCCACCAGCCACACGTCGTCGCACCAGGCCGGGCAGTCCCGGCCCAGCGCGCCGATGGCGTGCCGGAGCATCTCGGCGCTGCGGCGCAGCCGCTTGTTGTAGCCCGCATGACCGGGAAGGTAGGGGAACCAGGCCCGCAGGTTCGCCCGGGCCCAGCGCACGAACCGCCGCTCGGAGTCGAACCCCAACAACACCGACAAGACCGCTGAGGCCACCAACTCCGCATCGGACAGCTTCGGGGCGATCCCCACCGCCGGCCGCTCAGGCGCCCAGTCGGGGTGCGCCACCAACAAATCATCGACCGTCACGTAAAGTGCCACCACGAGGGTGTCCAAGTCTGGGTTCTTGCCAAGGCCCTCCAGGATCGGGGGCAGTTTCGCCTCCCAATCTTGGACTCCCTCAACCCTCCGACCGCGGACCCACCCCTTGGAACCAACCATCTAGGGGCTGTGGCGTGAACCCGGACTGCTGCACCGCAGCAACACTCCTGCTCGGGGCCTACTTGTGTTCGCTCGGAGAGCAGGTGGCGTTGGCCCGTACAACGTGATGAGGACACCACGAGGCGGCGCGCCTATCATTTTCGCTCCGACCTTGTCCCACGCTCTATCCGTACAACGTGATGAGGACACCACGAGGCGGCGCGCGGCTAATCGATCAGACGGCTGGCTACGCGGTCGCGGCAGCTAGCCGGCCTCTGCGTCGAGGCCGAGCGCCGAAGCGACGGTCTTGATGGTGCGCTCGTCGCGCAGCTTGCAGACGATGAGTCGTGAGGAAAGAGCCCCTTCTGCCAGATTTCCTGGTCGACGGGCCGCGTGTCCGCCAGCCGCTCCACCGGCACGACCATGTCGGTTACCTCCGGATCGTCCGAGGCCGCCGCCTTCCTCCGGGCCGCGTCCAGGCCCGGCTGTTCGGTATGTTTGGGCATAGCCGATGATATGTAGATGTTTTCAGGGTTGTTTCCTTGCGGGGTGGGGGTAGTGTGGCGGGGTGTTAGGGTGT
>JAPOVS010000081.1 GCA_026708055.1 bacterium
AGGCCGCCGCCCTGCGCGCCCGACGGAACGACCGGAACAGCGACACGGGCAGGTAAAGGGCGCCCGAGTCCTGAGACCGCCCCTCCAGTCTCCCCCCTGGCCGGGCCGCCGGCGAGAACAGCGCCGGCTGCAGGGCCCCCAGCGGCTAACCGGCGCCTGCGCCCTCGGCAGTGAGGATGTCGAGGAACGGGGAGTAGCTGTAGACGCGGTTACGCCTCTGCCCCGTCACCTCGGCGACAACCCCGAGTTCGCCCATCCGATCGAGCAGTCGCGCCGCGGTGGCAGGGGTGGCGCCGAGTTGCGCGGTGGCGTACCTGATCGTCAGCCGGGGCTGTTCGGCCAGGAGATCCAGCAGCGGCGCCGCGTAGCGGCCGAGGTTCTCCGTTGCGGCCAACCGATGATGCGCCTCACGCAGCGCCGAGAGTCCGACGGCGGTGCGCGCCGCATCATCGGCTGCAATTCGCAGGCCGTCGAGGAAGAAGCGCAGCCAGCCCTCCCAGTCGCCGCGGTGGCGGACCAGGTTCAAGCGCTCGTAGTACTCCAAGCGGTTCTGTTTGAGGTACAGGCTCGGGTAGAGCAGCGGCTTGTGCAGCAGGCCGCGCTCGGTGAGGTAGAGGGTGATCAGCAGGCGCCCGACTCTGCCGTTGCCGTCGCCGAACGGGTGGATCGTCTCGAACTGCGCGTGCGCCAATCCGGCCACGACCAGCGGCGGCACGGTCCGGTCCCGGAAATAGTCCTCCAGGTCGGCCATCGCGTCGGGAACCTCCTCCGGCGGCGGCGGCACGAAGTGAGCGCTCTCCACGGTGCATCCCTCGGGGCCGATCCAGTTCTGTGTCCGCCGGAACTCGCCGGGGGTTCGCTCGTGCCCGCGGACGCCCTGGAGCAACTCCCGATGGATGGCCAAGATCAGCGGTCCGGACAGCGGCATGCTCGATAGCAGGTCCAGCCCGAGATTCATTGCCTGCACATGGTTGTATGCGGCGGTCAGATCGACATCGACCCTCCGGGCGGTGTCGCTCACCTCGACGGCGAGCAGGTCGTCGAGGGTGGAGTGGATGCCCTCGATCTCCGAGCTGTACAGCGCCTCCCGTCGCACGTACGCGGCGACGAACAACTCCGGGTTCGGCAACGACCGCGACACGCCGTTGAGCCGCCCCAGCGCCCGGTCGGCCTCCGAGAGGGCCAGCAGAAGGTCATCGGTCCAACGCAACGGCGGCTCCGGGGGCAACGGCTCAGGGATGAACGCGTCGTAGCCGAGCCTCTGCCGCTGATACCGCCCCGCACGCGTCGTCATATCGCCTTCCCCGGTTGTCCCAACTTCCCGTACGCTTATTATACCAACTCGCTGATAAGTATAATAACAGGCGCACAGCGGCGGTCATGTTCTCGAGATCTGCACCAACGACAACCCCATGCGCCTCGGCGAGGGCGAGTTCCTTGAGCTGTGACGCGGCGCTGCTCAGCTTCCGAGTGCCGCCCGGAGTGCTGCCGCGGCTTCCTGCTGCGCTTCTTCGGCGAGGTCCATCTCGGCGTCGAACCCGAAGAACCCGTGGAACACGCCGTCGTAGCGTGAGCAGGTCACGTCGCCGCCGCCAATCATCCCCTGCGCTTGGAGGCCGCCCTGTGTGCTCCGTTTTCGCCGCGGACCGCCTTGGCGCTCTCGGCCCGGGCCGGATGTGGAGACCCCACCTGGTGCCCGGTGTGTCGGGGGGCGCTACGCTTCTGCCATGACCGCTATCTCCACGGAGTCGCCTGCGGCCGACCCTCTCAGCGTGTTGTGCGAGATCGCTGCGAGCGAGGCTTCTCTTGTCTCTCGCCGCCACGAGGCCGTCGTCTCCGCACGTGCCGCGGGGGCAACGTGGGACGACATTGCCGTCGCTCTCGGCGTCGACCTCGACACCGCGATCAAGATCTACTCGACGGTTGCGTGGCAACGCCTCGATGCTACAGCCGACCTCAATCTGGCTGTGTCCGACGAAGACGCGAACGCTCTCGCCGTGCGTGTCATCAACGAGGAGCGGCTCGGACTGCCTCTGCCTTGAGCCCTGTCACCCGAGTCGTGCTGGACGCGAACATCTTCATCTCGATGGGGATCAAGCCGTTCGGCCCGCCGGCTCGGGCTGTTCGTGCATGTGCGGAGCGAGCCGACATCGACGTACTGGTCTGCCCGACACTGGTACATGAAGTCGAGCGTAGGGTTCTCCGAGACAAGAGGTTGACGACCCTGATCAGTCGCCCTCGGGCGATCGAGATCCTCTCCTACCTCCGGACACGGTTCCTCCAACTCGCGGACCCTTCCGCGGTGCCTCGCGTGGCGCCGCAGAGGAAAGACGATTACCTCTATGCCCTTGCACGCCAGAACGGAGCCGCGTTCATTGTCACTGGCGACAAGGCTCTGCAGAACCACCCCGAACAGGACCCGCCAGTCGTGTCTCCGCAGACCTTCCTGGCGGATCCGCTGTTCAACGTCGGCTTCGGGCCTGCCGAGAATCCCGTTCCCTAGCTGTGCTGGCAGTATCCCGGGCATCGGTCAGATTACAGAAACAGTAAGTTGTGGGCGGCACGACGGTTGTGCCACCTACGACCTCATGCCAGGCGCAGGCTGCGTAGACCCGCCGCTTGCTCCAAGCACCCCAGTCAAAATGTGGATACCCGTTCACCTTGTTGCGTGGCCTTGGCGTGGCAGTGCCGGGGCTCGTTGCTCGCCGCGGCGGGTCGGGCTGTCGCCCCTGTCACTTGATGGCCCGGTCGCTGTCGATCACTCGGCGGCGCTCAGCTTCCGAGTGCCGCCCGGAGTGCTGCCGCGGCTTCCTGCTGCGCTTCTTCGGCGAGGTCCATCTCGGCGTCGAACCCGAAGAACCCGTGGAACACGCCGTCGTAGCGTGAGCAGGTCACGTCGCAGCCCGCCGCCGCCAGCTTCGCCGCGTAGGCCTCCGCCTCGTCGCACAGCGGGTCGTACTCGGCTGTGATGACCAGGCCGGGCGGCAGACCGGCATGACTCGCCGCGTGTACCGGCGACATGTAGGGATCGGTCCGGTCGGCGTCGCCGGTGTAGTGGTCGTAGAACCACTGCATGACCGCCCGCGTGAGCAGCGGCCCGTCGGCGTTGGCGGCCATCGACCACCAGGCGTCGGGATCCATGTCGCAGCAGGGATACACGAGCAGCTGGTAGGCGATCGGGGGGCCGCCCCGGTCGCGGGCCGCCATGGCCGTCACCGCCGCCAGGTTCCCGCCCGCCGAGTCACCCGCCACCGCAAGGCGCGCCGGGTCCACCCCCAGTTCGGCGGCGTTGGCGGCCACCCAGCAGGCGGCCTCGTAGCAGTCCTCGACGGCGGCCGGATACGGGTCCTCGGGCGCCAACCGGTACTCCACCGACACGTACACCAGCCCCGTGCGGTTCACCATCGAGCGCACCTGCGGCTCGTGGGTTTCGATGCTGCCGAGCACCCATCCGCCGCCGTGGAAGAACACCACCACACCAACCAACCGGTCGCCGTCGCCGGCACCGTGGGGCCAGAAGATGCGCAGCGGCAAGTCGTTGCCGTCGGGCCCCCGGATGACTCGGTCGGCGACGCGCCCGACCTCGGCAGGCCCCGCCGCCTGCTGTGTCTGGATCGTGGAGTCGCGCATCTCGGCGGGGGTCATCTCGGGCGAGAGTCTGAACCCGTCCTCCTCCATCTTCTTCAGCACCGTGGTGGCCTGTGGATGCAGGGGCATGTGTCGTCCTCCTCGGTTATCTCCCGGCGCGCTGCCGGACGGCCTCCTACCAGCCCTCACCGAACGTCAGCACCGAGCGCAGCACCCGCCCGGCTGCCAAGTCCTCCAGCGCCTCGTTGACCTCGGCCAGCGGGCGGCGGTGCAGCAGCAGGTGATCGGTCGTGACCGCGCCGGAGCGGTGCAACTCCAGCACGTCGCGGATGTCGGTGGGTGTGAAGCCCCGCGACCCCCACACGCTGGACTCGCGCCACACCAGGTCGGTGGCGCGCAACTCGAAGCCCTCGGTGGTGGTGCCGATCAGGACCACCCGCGAGCCGATGCCGGAGGTGTCGATGGCCTGGCGGTCCACCACCGCCGAGCCCACGGTCTGCACGACCACCTCGGGACCGCCCGGGGGGCACAGCGCCCGCACCCGCTGCGGTGCGCCGTCACCGCCCCGCACCACGTGGTGGGCACCCAGCCGCTCGGCCAGTTCCAGCTTGGCGTCGGAGCGGCTGACGGCGATCACCTTGCAGCCCAGGTGCGCCGCGAGTTGCACGGCGTTGGAGCCGATGCCGCCCACGCCGAACACCGCCACGGTCTCGCCGGGCTGCACCTCGGCGATCCGCACCAGCCCGTGGTAGGGCGTGGCTACGGCGTCGGTGAGCACCGCGACCGCGGCCGGGTCGTCGCTGGGCAGCACCGGGATGACGTTGCGCTCGGGAACCAGCACCTGGCCGGCGAAGGCGCCGTCGTACTCCACGCCCATGCGCCGCACGCTGAGGCACATGTTGACGCGCCCGACGCTGCACATCCGGCAGGCGCCGCAGTGTTCGATGTAGTACAGCGCCACCGGCGTGCCGGGCGGCGCCACCGACGGGTCCACCCCCTCGCCGAGCTCGCGCACGACGCCCGAGGCCTCGTGGCCGGGGGTGATCGGCAGCTTGGAGTCGAACCCGCCCTTGCGCAGGAAGACGTCGCTGCCGCAGACCCCGCAGGCCCGCACGTCCACCAGGATCCACCCCGGCGGGGGCGGAGGGCTGGGCCGCTCGAGGATCTCCAGCGGCGAGTTGTAGCGGTGCAGGACCGCTGCCTGCACAGCGCTCTCCTCAGCCGATGCCCGGAAGGCCCAGGGCGCCGGCGTCGGGCAGCTCACCGGCGTCGAAGTGCGACGAGCCGAACACAGCCGGCTTCTTGCGCCCCACGCGCTCGTAGTACTCCTCGGGCACCGTCGTCGGGTCCTTGTACATGGTCCACTGGCAGCGCTGCCGGACCGCCGGATCGCGGTCCGTGTCCGGGTAGACGGGCGGGTCGATCACCCTCGTCGGATAGCCGAAGCGGTCCATCGGCATCTCCTCGTTCAACACGATGCAGTGGGCGCAGTAGAGGCAGATGCCCTTGGTGTAGTGGTTCCAGGAGGCGGGCTCCTCCGAGACGGCCCAGTTGTAGGGGGCCTCCATCCGCGCCGGCGTGTCCTCCTCCCAGTCGCCGCGGATGATCCGCTGGCCCGAGCCGCACGGGTCGAAGCGGATGACCCAGCGGTCCTCCTCCTCGATGAGTTCCATGTCGCCGGTGCGCTGGGGGCCGACGAGGTGGCCGCGCATGGCCTCGCAGGACACCGTCAGCAGGGTCTCGAGCGCCTCGTCCCAGGGATGCGAGTCGATGTCGAACTTCTGGTAGCGCCAACTGAACAGCGGCAGCAGCACCCGCTCGTACATGTCGGCGATGCCCTGGGCGCCGTGGTGGTCCTGGATGGCCGACATCAGCCCGTAGGTGTGGTCCACGTCGCGGTCGTGCGTCTGGCGCCAGACGTCCTTCATGACGTCCAGCGTCTCCAGCGCCTCGGCGGTCTCGGCGCGGTAGATGTGCTTCAGCAGGTTGCGCTGGTGGGTGCGGAAGGAGTCCCAGTGGCGGTGGGCGTTCCAGGGATTGCCTTCCGGCGTGGTGAGCTTGGACTGCACGTCGGCGTCCACGGCTGCCAGTTCCTCGGCGTCCATTCCCGCATCCGCGAGGAATCCCCGCAGGTCGTTGACCCACTGCCGGTAGAGCGTGAAGCAGACGTTCGCCTCGTCCACGAAGTAGTCGGCGAGGTCGGCGGCGTGGTCCCAGTCGCCCTCCCTGACGGCCTCGGCGATCTTCCGGTAGGTGCCGATCGTCTGGTCCTGCCAGTCGCCGATGCGCACCCGCCGGCCCAGCATCTCGGAGAACTCGATCCTGGTCTTTTGGCCCGTACCCATCCGTCCGCCTCCCCAGCTTCGATCCCGCGCCCGACCCACCGGCCGGCCACGACCTGTCCGGCGACTATACCCAACGGCCACCTCAGCGGGCGAGACACGGACACTCTCCGAGCCCACCGGCAGGGCGCGCCGCCGAGCGCCCGGCCACTGCTCGCCGCACCCGGCCATTCGGCGGGACGACGCGGCACGCCGGCTCGTGCAGAGTGAAGGTGTCATCTTCGGATTGCAGATCCACGCGGCGGTGACACTCGAGAGCAGCCGGAATCGAGCCTGGGCCGTCCCGGCGCCTCCGCCCGCACCAGTCGGCGGCGCGCCCGGTCCTCGTCCCGGCCGAGCGGAAGCACTGTCCCCCACCCGCTCACAGCTAGCCTCAGCGCATGCTGAGCGGCACTGCGGAGCCCCGAATCCGTCATTCCGGCGCAGGCCCGAATCCACTGGCCAGCGGTTCGATCTCGACTCCCGGTCGACGACGCGGCGCGCTCGCCGCCAGCCGATGAACCAGTCCGCGCCGGTGCGCGCCGCTGTCGTTTCCCCCTACTGGACGTTCTGGGAAGCGAGCGCCGGCGGGCCGGCCCTGCGTGACGACCGTCTTGCACTGCTGGCGGAGGCCGCCGCAGCGCTCGGCGACCGCCGAACGCCGTCCGGCGAGTCGAACGACGAGGCCGGCGGCGGGGTGCAGGTGATCTGCGAGGGTCTGCTGGACTCGCCGGAGACGGCAACGGCGTTGGCGGACGGCGTCCCCGGCGACCTCGACGTCATCCTCGTGGTGATCTGCATGGCTGCGCCCTCCACGCACGGCTTGGCGTTCCTCGACCGCTTCCCGATGGTCCCGCTGGTCGTCTGGTCGCTGCAGCACTCACGCAACATCCGGGCGGGCTTCGACGCCTCGGACATCACTTCGGCCGGAACCGCCGTGGGCACGCCGCAACTCACCAACATGCTCGCCCGCACAGGCCGGCCGCACGAGATCGTGGTCGGCGCGCTGGACGACGCGGACTGCGGTGCCCGCGTCGGACGCACGCTGCAGGTGGCCGCGACGGCAAGCGCGCTCCGCCGGGCACGGATCGTCCGCGTCGGCCAACCCCCGCCCGGCTACACCTGCGTCGATACCGACGCCAATCTGCTGCAACGCGCCACCGGCATCCGCTTCATCGATATCGAGCCAGCCGAACTGCGCCGACGTATCGGCGAAGTGCCCGGTGATGTGATCGACAGCTTGGCGGCAGAGGCCGAGACCACCGCGGAGATCATCGGCGACCTCGCCGAAGCCCCCTCCGACAGGACCGCCCGGCCCGATGACGCCCCGCCCGGCATCGGGCCCGCCACCGCCGGGTTTGCCCCCGCTCCGGCCGCGCGGCGCTCCCTGGCCAGCGCGGCGGCGCTGGAGGCGCTGGACGACGAGCTGGGCGTGACGGCGGGTGCCATCAACTGCCACGTCGCCGAGCTCCGCTTCAGCACCGAGGTCGGGGTCACGCCGTGCTACGGGCTGGGTCGGGAGACGTCCCGGGGCATCCCCTGGACCTGCGCCGGCGACGTCGTGACCGCGGTCGCCATGCTCGTGGGCAAGCGCCTCGGCGGCGCCGCCCTGTACCACGAGCTGGAGGTCATCGACTTCGACACCGACGAAGTGGCGCTCGCCAACTCCGGCGAGCACGACCTGGCCTGGTGCCCCGCCGGCCGCCGGCCGCGCCTGCAACCCAACCCGTGGTACGCCGACGATCCACTGACGGGCGCGTCCATGTGGTTCGAGTTGCCGCCGGGGCCGGCCTCGCTGATCGGCTTCACGCCCCACGCGGCGGAGCCCAGCGGCTACCGCTTCATCGTGGCGGAGGGCCACATCACCGAGCGCTCGCTACCCCAGAGCCCCACTGTCGGCGGCGTGTTCCGCTTCGCCGGCGACGCCGGGGTGGCCGAGTCGTGGCGGGCCTGGGCCGCAGCCGGCGTCAACCACCACAGCGCCTGCAGCCCCGGCCACCTCGCCGCAGACGTCGCCGCCGTCGCCCACCACCTCGGCGTCGGCTGCATTCAGGTCTCCTGACGGTGAGGCCTGCATCGGCCGGAGCGCCTACCGGCCATGCGGCCGAACATCGCCAGCCGCCCAGCGGGGACGGCGTCCCGCGATGTCCAGTTGCTCCCTGTTCACCAACGCGTCGTAGCCGCCGGCCGGTTCTGTCGGCAACCTGGCCGCTGACGTGGCGACGGTTGCCAGCCGCGTCGGCTGCGTCGCGGTCTCCTCGTGCGAGCCGTACGGTGCCTTCGGCGTGAACGGCCCACAAAAGCCGACTGCCCGACCGCCGATTAGAGCATTAGCGGATAGGCGGCCACCGCCGACTGAGGAATTCTCCCGTCATTCCGGCGAAGGCCGGAATCCAGGCTCCGGCGACACGATTCGCGCCGCTGCAGTCGACTGCAAAGCGCCTGGTCAGAGCCTATCCGCTCGTGCTCTTAGGAGCACCGTCGGCGTCGCGCAGGCCGCTATCCTGATGTGCGCGGTCGTGGTTACCGGCATGTCGCGTGTCGATGACGCCCCCCCCCCCGAGCAAGCCGAGGCACCACGGTCCATCGGTTCGCCAACAGTCACCGAGCATTCCACCGGCCCACCGATCGGAACCGGCGGAACACTGGGCGATCTGCTGTACGAACTCGTCCGCATATTCTTCACATGGAATCCGGCAGGACGCGCCTCGCTGGCGGTCGTCACCTCCGGCGGCCACCTGCGCGGGATCAACGAGGATCGCCCACACGTCTCCGCTAGCTCGGTGAAGGCGCTGTGGACCGCAGCTGCAATCGACCTGGCGGGACGTGACGCCGCCGCCCCGCTCGCTCACGCCACCCTCGCCCACTCGGACAACCACGCTGCGGGCCGGATGATCGACCTGGCCGGCATCGACGCCGTGAACAACTGGACCCGCCAACAGGCAGGACTCGCCAGCACCCACACGGCCTGCTGGAACTATGGTCGCCGGAGATTGGCACGATCGGCTGCTGCCGACGGTGGCTGCGCGAACCTTACCACGGTGGAGGATCTGGCCGTCTTCCACGCCCGGCTGCACCGCGGTGAGTTGCTTTCCCCGGAGGACTCCGCCAGTTTGCGGGCCTGGCTCCTCGAAACGCCGCGAGGCGCCATGGCGGGCGCCCTCCTCGCCAGCCTCCCGACCGAGACTGCCGCCGCGGCCACCCACAAGGCCGGCTGGCTACCACCGGGATGCTGCCGCAACGATCACCGTCTCATCATCGACGCCGGTACGATCCCGCTGCCCCGAGGAGAGTGGTTCGCCATGGCCGCCGTCGCCGACCGGGGAAGCGACTACGCCGCCTCGGTGCGCTGGGTGACTTACGCGGCGTGCCGGATCTACAAGCTCCTGGCAGGCGACCGCCACCACAACTGCCGCCCCGGCCGGCCTCGCTGACTGGCCACCGCCGACCGCGGGATCGTCGCATGGGGGCAAAGGAGTGGACTCCTGGCAACCTTCAACCCGACCCTGAGGCGACCCGACGCGGGCGCAGCTACGCCGCCTCGGTGGGTTCGACGGGACAGCCGTCGGTGGCGAGGCGCCATCCCTCGGCTTCGGACTGCATGCGGGCGTAGCGCCGCGCCTCGGTGTGGGTGAAGGCCACCCGCCCCGGCCCGCTGCAGGCGATGAGGCCCTTGTCGATGAGCCGCTTGCGAAGGCCGGTGGCCGCTTCGGGTTCGACGCCCCTACGGGCCAGATCGGCGATGCCGCCGTCGTGAGAGTCGCCGAGCATGCAGACCAGGAATCGTTTCTCCGCGGTGTCGAGGCCGTCCCAGGTGGGGCCGTAGAGGCGCGGTCCCATGGTCTGCCGTGACGTCGCCAGTCCGGCGCTCACCTCCGCGGCGCTGATCCCGGCGGCGGGGTCGGCCGCGGCGAGCGGCGCCGCCTGCGCCTGGCCATCCGGCGCACCCGCCCCGCCGGCGCCGCGCAACAACAACTCTGGCCCGACTGGCGCCACTGCGCCTCCACCACTGATCGCGACGACCTCGACACCGCCGCCACCGACCGCCTCCACCGCGCCCACGCGACCGTCGAACCCGCCATCCGGGACCCCGAAGCCAACGCCGGACTCGCCCACCTCCCCTCGGACAGCTTCGCCGCCAACGCCGCCTCGCCGGCCTGCGCCGCCCTCGCCCACAACCTCCTCCGCCGGCTCGACCGGCTCGCCAAAGGCCCCCGCGACAGACTCACCGTCGGGCGCACCGCCCGCGACCAACTCCTCGCGGCGCCCGGGCGCCTCGCCAACCACGCCGGACGCCATCTCGCGCGCCTCCCCGCCCGCTGGCCCTGGCAGACCGCCCACCACAACGCCCTCACCAACATCCGCGCCCTGCCCCGACTCTGCTGAACGCCCCCGGCGCCCCCACCACAGCGGCCAAACGCCGGCCCCACGCGCTCCGAAACCGCCCAAACAGCCCACCGCGCCCCCACAACACCCCAACCCGACGCCAACCGCGACGACACAGCCACCCCCGGCAGCCCGAAACCGCCCACCAGCCCCCCAAAACCACCCACCCGACAACCCCCACCGACCCCCACCGGTGGATTCAGGCTTAGCTGTCGATGTCGGCAGTCTCGTAGCCGACGAGGAGTTGGATGGGCTCGGCGTCGGGGAAGGTGGCAATCAGTTGGAGTTCGCCACCGGTGGCCCGGATGAACGAGCGGAGCGTTGACAGCAGCATGTTGCTGCGGTGCTCCAGTCTCGACACCTCGGACTGGTCTATCTCGAGCAGTTCCGCGAGGGTCGCCTGCGTGAACGCTCGCGCCTTGCGCACCTGCGCGAGAGTCGCCTGACGTTCGTGGATCTCCGCGAGAGCTGTCTGCACACGCTTCTGTGCCCGCGGGTCTGCCTCCACCTCGGCGTAGAAGTCGCGAGGTGTGATCTTATGCTGCCACGCCTCAGGCGACACCTCGTCGGTCGAGGCGTCGTCCGCGGGCAGTTGTCTCTGTTGTGCCTCTTCCATGCCGTTCTGTGCTTCACCCTTTCTGTTTCGCCCATTCTGTGTCGCCTTTTCTCGTGTTCGACTCTGTCGTAGGCCTGTTCCGTGTTTCGGCGTGTCGTCGAGTCGCTTCTTCGTATTCGGCGTATTGACCATTGGCGTTTTGCTTTTGGCGCAATTGTTCGGCTCAGGATTATTTCGTCTGATCGTTCCCTCCCTCAACTCGCTTAGAGGCCGCCGCGCTTCACGATCGGCCTGTAGTTCCGGTGGAGCCGGCACCATTGCTCCAGCCGTTCCTCCGCCCTCGTCACGTGAGGCGGATACCAACGGTGGCCAAGTTCCGTCTTGTCGCCACCAGTGAGCACCACCGCAGCCTCTTCGCCATTGTCGTCGACAACGAAGGCGAAGAGGACGCGCAGCACTGGAGGACCAACGGCGTACGGCGTGGTCGACGTCGGCGGTGTTCGCCGAAGAGCACCCATGTCGAAACGCGTGGACACGACCTCGTGACACTCGGGATCACCAAGGTCGCGACCGTAGATCTCCAGAGCCATCAACAGGGTGGCGATTTCAGCGCGAACCTCCCACCAGTCAATTCCGTCGTCGATCTCCTCGCCAGACAGTGACCGCAGCCAGTTGTCGAACGAAGGGTGGAGAAAGACATCCACGCCATGCACTCTAGCACATATGTGATCGAATGCATACGACCGCACTGCCCGAGCGCGGACTCGAGTGCGCCTCGGAGAGGTCGGCGCTTGAGGGAGGACGGTGACGGGTAGCCCGGCCGGCCTCGCTGACTGGCCACCGCCGACCGCGGGATCGTCGCATGGGGGCAAAGGAGTGGACTCCTGGCAACCTTCAACCCGACCCTGAGGCGACCCGACGCGGGCGCAGCTACGCCGCCTCGGTGGGTTCGACGGGACAGCCGTCGGTGGCGAGGCGCCATCCCTCGGCTTCGGACTGCATGCGGGCGTAGCGCCGCGCCTCGGTGTGGGTGAAGGCCACCCGCCCCGGCCCGCTGCAGGCGATGAGGCCCTTGTCGATGAGCCGCTTGCGAAGGCCGGTGGCCGCTTCGGATTCGACGCCCCTACGGGCCAGATCGGCGATGCCGCTGTCGTGAGGGTCGCCGAGCATGCAGACCAGGAATCGTTTCTCCGCGGTGAGGTTGCCCTCGGCCACCTGCGCCAGCTCCGCCAGAACCTCACGGCGGTCGCCCAGCACCGGGGGCACGGCGCCGAAGCGGGGCGAGAACGGGTTGCCGTTCGCCATGGGGGATCCTCGGGCAGCATCCAGCAGGGCGGCGCCAGTCTAACCGCCCGACTGTCAGGGGCCGAGCGAGGTGAGTGGCACGACCGTGACGCCGTCGGGCCGTTCGTACCCGTACCCCGAGGGGGTGATCACCAGCCGCTTCGCGGGCGGGCCGACCCGGTCGAAGTCGATCTGCTCGCAGGCGGCGTTCAACGACCGGGCTGCTTCGTCGATGCGGTCACCCGACCCAAGCTTGACTTCCACGGCCAGCCATCGCCCGTCGAAGCGTTGAACCACAGCATCCAGCTCGTGGCCGTTGCTGTCGCGGTAGTGGTGGACGGATGCCTCGCTGGCCTCCGCGTAGACCCGTAAGTCGCGCACCGCCAGCGACTCGAACGCCTGTCCCAGGAATCCGGGGTCTCGCCACAGCCGCTCGGGACCGGCGCCCAAGACCGCGACGGCGAGCGACGGGTCCACCAGATGGCGCTTGGGTGAACGCCGCAGCCGCGCACGCGATCGCAGGTGGACCGACCAAGCAGGCAGATCCTCCACCACATACACACGCTTGAGGGACTCGATGTAGTCCGAGACGGTGTCGCGGGACGGCGCAGCGTCACCCGCGATGTCGCCGGCGAGCGTGGATGCTGCGGCAGCAGTGGCGATGTTGCGGCTCAGCGACTCCAATAGCCTCATGACGCCGTCGGGACGGTGCCTTGCGCCGTCGAGCCTCGCGACGTCCACCCGGGCGATCTCTGCGAGATAGGCGCGGCACAGGGCCTGCGCCTGCGCCACGCCCATCGTGAGATGCCTCGGCCAGCCGCCTCTGCAGAGAGCCTCGACGACGTCTCTGTCCGATGCCTGAGGCGTGCCCGAGAAGCAGTCGGCGCCCTCCAGCAACGACGCCAGCGAGGCCTCCCCGGTCGACTCCCCGGACTCTGCGAGCGACATGGGGCGCATCCTCACCCGCATCACGCGGCCGGCGCCGGAGTGTCGGGTGCGATCGTCGGGCGGATGCGCTGATCCCGTGAAGATGAACAACCCCCGAGAGGCCTCGGCGTCCACGAGGTGCCGAGCCTCGTTCCACAGGCCCGGGGCGAGCTGCCATTCATCCACGAGCCGCGGTCGCGCGCCTTCCAGCACTCTGCGGGGCCACAACGCCGCCGCTTCGGCAGCTTTGCGATCCCGGTCGAGACGCACCTCGCTGCGAGCATGCCGAAGGCTCGTCCAGGACTTGCCGACACCCCGTGCGCCCTCGACCGCGACAATGGGCGAACTGCTCAACGCCCAGGTCATAAGGGTATCGGCCGTCCGCTGCCGATAACCGTGGGGTGTCAGCGGACCGCTGTCGATCGGCGGCTCCATGCTGGCAATCTAGCGCGCTCCGTGTCAAACCCGCATATTGCAGGTCCTTCAAGCGGTAGATTGCAGACTATTCGTGCTGGAATTTGCAGGCACTCGAGAGACCGGTCGAGAGCCCCGTCGGCAGGCTGCTCGAGGGTTGCCGACGGCGGCGGAACAGCGGTGCGCGAACACCCGAGCATGGACACGCCGAGGGTGGCCGGATACGCTCGGCGGCAGCGATCGAGTCGAGTCCTGAGCAGGAGCGCGGCTCTCGGCGAGGGGAGGCTGCCGCATGACAGACGTCAAGACTCCTGCGTCCGGGCGCCGCCGCGACTGGATCCCCGAGGAGCCGATCGAGTTCGCGCCCGTCTTCGTCTGGCCCCCTCGGCCCCGCAAGCTCGCCACGTACCTGTTCGGCTGGGGCGGGTTCCTGTGGCCGTGGCGGGCCATCTGGCTCGGCCTCGCCATCGGGTCGTGGTACTGGCTGTCACCGAGCCTTGCCGGGGCCCGCAACCTGGAGTTCGGCTGGATCGCCACGATCTTCATCCGGAACCTGGTGTTCATCTGGCTCATCGCCGGCGGCATTCACCTCGTCCTGTACACGCTGAAGCTGCAGGGAACCGACCTCAAGCACGACCCGAGATGGCTCGCCGTGCGCCGTCGGAGGTTCCTCTTCAAGTCTCAGGTTCGCGACAACGTGTTCTGGAGCTGCGTCAGCGGCGTGACCATATGGACCGCCTGGGAGGTCCTGTTCTTCTACGGCTACGCGCACGGTTGGGTGCCGTACCTCGGCTGGTCCGACAATCCGGTCCTGTTCCTGCTGATGTTCCCGGTGGTGGTGATCTTCCGCAAGATCCACTTCTACTTCACGCACCGGATGCTCCACTGGCCGCCGCTGTACCGCAGCGCCCACTACCTGCACCACAAGAACACCAACCCCGGGCCGTGGTCGGGGATGGCCATGCACCCCATCGAGCACCTCATCTACTTGAGCTCGGTGGCGATCCACTTCGTGGTGGCGTCGCACCCGGTCCACATGATGTTCAATATCTTCGAGACCGCCCTGGCGCCCGCGCACGGCCACACCGGTTTCCAGGGCAGGACCGTCAAGGGCAGGCTCCCGGTGGGCGACTACTTCCACTGGCTGCACCACCGCTACTTCGAGGGCAACTACGGCGAACTGACGATCCCCCTCGACCGCTGGTTCGGCACGTTCCGCGACGGTCCCGAGGCATATGCCTCGGCAGACACCCGCCCCACCGAGCGCCACTACGCCCTCGCCGGCGAGGACGCAGGGGGGGACG
>JAPOVS010000082.1 GCA_026708055.1 bacterium
CTGGCGATCACCGACCCCGACGCCCTGACGCAACTGGCGGACCTCGCCGAGGGCGGCGACCGGCGGCTGGAGGTGCGCCTGTTCTGCGGCGGGTCGGTTGCGTTCCACCCGAAGGCGTACATCTTCTGGTCCAGCGCCGGCGAGGCCGCCGCCGGCTCCGTGGGCTAGAACGCCGCATCAGTCAGTATCCCCACGGTTGTCGGGCCAATACGACGCCGACCACTGACACGGCTCCCCACTCCTCGTGGAGGCGTCTGGCGACCCCGTTGAGTTGGAGGCCCGTTGTGCAGATGTCGTCGTAGAGGATGACTCGGCTCCCGGTGATGCGCTCGGGATGCTGTAGCCGGAGGGCGGAGGCGTGCTCGGTCGCCGCACGTCTCTTCACGTCGAACATCTGACCGGCTGACTGGACCGTCTCCTCCTCCTTCACGAGAGTGGGGGAGTCCGGATCGTCGAATGGCCACCTGTCGTGGAAGTCCTGTAGCGCGGCTATCTGGATCACCTCCGCGTTGTGCTCGCGTCCGGGATGGCCAGGGTTGGCGATGATCAAGTCCACGTCGTTGGGGCGCCAGCTGTTGTTGAGGTGGCCGATGAGTAGCCGGGCGAAGATGAGAGCCCAGCCTCGCTTCTTCTCATACTTGAATCGCCGGATCACCCGATCGAGTGGGTCGGTGTGCAGTGCGATGGCTTCGATGCGCTCGAGGTGGGGCCGACCGGCCTTACCCGTGCAGAGGTTGTTGAAGCAACTGCCTTGGTCGATCTCCTGCGAGCAGATGGGGCAGGGGTGTTGGATCGACTGCAAAGTCTCAGCGGCGCAAGTGACGCAGACGTGCCATGGCCCGTGCTGCGCGTACGGCAGCCTGGGCAATCGGGAAAGTCGGACCGGTCGAGCGGTGTTGCCATCGACCTGCGCTAGAGGGCGAACGGTTCGAGGTGTAGCTCTTTGCTCGCTCTCAGCAGCTGATCGGCGTCCACGAGTTCGCGGGCGAGGTCATCGAAGTGTCCGACCGGGGTTGCCCGGCCGCGATCGAGCATCTTTTTCGCCCACTCCTGTGAGGTGGCCAGAGACTTGACGAGGAAGACCTGCTTGCCGTGCTCATAGGCCAGCCGGGCCTGCATTCTCGCGCCGGACTTCTGCGACGCCTCGATCACAACCGTTCCCTGCGAGATGCCCGAGGTGACCTCGTTGCGCTTGGGGAACGACCAGGCGGAGGGCTTGGCCGTCGGGAAGAACTGGGACACGACGACCCCGCCGGTGTCGACGATCTCCTCGACGAGTTCGGCGTTCTCTGCGGGGTACACCATGTTGATCCCGGTGCCGAAGACTGCGATCGTGCGGCCACCGGCATCGAGTGCCGCCCTGTGCGCGGCGGTGTCGATCCCCCGGGCGAGCCCCGAAACGATGGACACGCCGTGTTCGGCGAGCTTGCGCGCCATCGCACGCGCACGATTGAGACCCTCGGCGGTGGCGTTGCGCGTGCCGACGACGGCGATCGACTGTGCGTCCAGGTGGGGGTCGAGGACGCCCCGATAGAACAGGAATGGCGGGAGATTGTGGATGAACCGCAGATTCGTCGGGTAGTCGTCGTCGAGGACGGTGGTCATCCGCGCCCCGTGTGCTGAGGCTGCCTCGAGTTCTGCGTCGGCCCGGTCGTAGGCGCTGGCCCACCGCACCGGCGACGCCGTGGTAATCAACCAGTAGGTGCGGTGCGCCCGCTCGCTGGACTCGATCACCTTGCCCTCTTTGAGGGCGTCCAGGGTCCGTTCCCGGTGGGCCTGCCGGGCGATGACCCCCCAATCGCAGCGGTCGCCCCCGTCGGTCAGGGAGCAGAGCGCCAGCAGGTCACGATGTGTATCGGCGGCATCACTCATCGTTGGCATCCGGACTCTCGCAGATCTGCTCGGAACTCCCTACACGTTCGACGAGATCTTACGACCCGCCTGTGACAGTCACTGGCTCATGCGCCGGTTCGAGCAGGCCGCCGTCGGGAGCCGGCGGTTCCGCGGCGACGACTGTTCCGGCGGGCGTAGAGTCCGGGGGCGTGATGGCGGCTGAGGTGTCGGCGGGGCACTCGGGCCCGCCTGCCGTGGGTCCGGTTCCGGCCGGCGTGCCGGATGAGGGTGGCCCCACGCCGGTGTTGCTGGACGGTTCGGCTGAGGGTCGGTTGCTGCCGCGTCTGATCGATCGGCTCCGGGACCCGGATCTCGACCGCATCGACATGGCGGTCTCCTTCGTCATGAAGAGCGGCCTGGCCCGCATCCTCGGCCCCTTGGAGGACGCGCTGGACCGGGCCGCCCGCGTCCGCGTTCTCACGACGGACTACCTGGCGATCACCGACCCGGACGCGCTGACGCAGCTGGCGGACCTGGCCTCCGGCGGCGACCGGCGACTGGAGGTGCGCCTGTTCAGCGGTGGATCGGTCGCGTTCCACCCGAAGGCCTACATCTTCTGGTCCAGCGCCGGCGAGGCCGCCGCCGGCTACGTGGGCAGTTCGAACCTCAGCGCCTCCGGCATCGACGGGGGAGTGGAATGGAACCTGGGCACCGATCGGGTGGAACAACTCGTGACGGGGTTCGAGTCGCTGTGGGCCGACGCGCGTTCGAAGCTGCTCGATGCGGCCTCCCTCCGCGGCTACCGCGAGACGTGGCGCGAGAGTTCACGCACCGCCGCCGCCTCGCCTCCGGACCCGAGCTCCGGACTGGCTGACACGCCGACGCCTGGTCCAGTCGCGGGAGCAGCGCCGCAGCCAGTTGCGGTCGCCGAGGAGGTCCGTCGCCTGGTCGGCGTGCCCGACGAGCCGCCGCTGCAGCCGGTGGCCCCCAGGCCGATCCAGTCTGAGGCGCTGACCGCGCTGGAGCGAACCAGAGCGGACGGCTTCGACCGGGCGTTCGTCGTCATGGCTACGGGCCTGGGCAAGACTTGGCTGGCGGCCTTCGACAGTGCTCGGCCGACGTTCCGGCGCGTGCTGTTCGTGGCGCACCGGGCGGAGATACTCCGCCAGAGCCGGGACGTGTTCCGCCTGGTGCGGCCGGGCGCCGATCTGGGCCTCTTCATGGGCGACGAGAGGGTGCCCGACGCCGAGATCGTCTTCGCGAGCGTGCAGACCCTGGCGCAGGACCGGCACCTGAGCCGGTTCGATCCCGCCGGGTTCGATTACGTCGTGATCGACGAGTTCCACCACGCGGCGGCACCCACCTACAGACGGGTGCTGCGCCACTTCCGGCCGGAGTTCCTGCTGGGCCTGACGGCGACGCCCGACCGGCGCGACGGGGCCGACCTCCTTGCACTGTGCGGCGACAACGTCGTGTTCGATTGCGGTCTGGCCGAGGGCATCCGTCGCGGCGAACTCTCGCCGTTCCACTACTGGGGGATCGCCGACGTCACCGATTACGCCCCGATCCCCTGGCGCAGCGGCCGCTTCGACCCGGACACGCTGGCGACAGCCATCGAGACCAGCGGACGTGCCGCCAAGGCGCTCAGCGAATGGCGAGAGAAGGGAGGGGGGCCGACGCTGGCGTTCTGCTCGTCGATCTCGCACGCCCGGTTCATGCAGGAGTTCTTCGCCGCGGAGGGTGTGCGTTCGGCGGCCGTGTACAGCCGCGAAGACTCCGACCCCCGACACGGATCGGTCGCTGAGCTGCAATCGGGAGCGATAGAGGTGCTGTTCGCAGTGGACGTGTTCAACGAGGGCGTCGACATCCCCGAGGTGCAGACGGTCCTGATGCTGCGCCCGACCGACTCGCCGGTCGTGTTCCTGCAGCAACTGGGGCGGGGGCTGCGCAGGACGGAGAGGAACGCGGCTCTGCGCGTGGTCGACTTCGTGGGCAACCACCACAGCTTCCTCAGCAGGCCGCGCACGCTCCTGTCGTTGGGGATCCGCACTCCCAGCGACGCCGAGGTCCTCGAGTCGCTCCAGAGCGGCGACTTCGAGTTGCCACCGGGATGCTCGGTGGACTTCGACTTGGAGGCGATCGAGATCCTGAGCCGCTTGGCGTCGCCCTCGATGAGCGAAGCTGAGCGACTCGGGGAGTTCTGCCGGAACTACGCGTCGGAGAACGGCGTGCGACCCACCGCGGCGCAGGCGTTCTCATCGGTCGGCGTCCGGACGTCGGCCAAGCCGGTGAGGGATGCCGGTGGCTGGCACCGCTACCTGGGCGGCCTCGGGTTGCTGCCGCCGGACGAGCAAGCAATGGTCGGGGCAGCGTCGTCGTGGCGATTCTCCCCGCTGAGAACGTCTGGGTTACTGCCGTTGGACGAACAAGCAGTGGTGACGCTGGGGGATGTGCTCCGGGGCTTGGAGCGCGAGCCGCTCACGAAGGCCTACAAGCTTGTGACCCTCGCCGCGCTGGTGGAGCTCGACTCCCTCCACCGGGGCGCGCTGGCAGGTGATGTGGCGAGGGTGGCCCGCGAGCTGACAAGGCGCGATCCGCGCCTCCGGGCCGACACCGAGCAAACCCGTCAGGTGTCCGATCTCGACGCCGTGAGCGATCGGGCGTGGTTGGCTTTCTGGAGGAAGAACCCCCTGACCTATCTGAGCGACAAACCTCACAGCCTGTTCGAACTATCCGCCGACCGTCTCGACCCCCGGTTCTCGGTACCGGCTGAGCATGTCGCCACGTTCGCCAGCATGGTCGCCGAGATCCTGGAGTGGCGCCTGCAGGTCTACCTGCGTGATCGTGGCGCGGTGGACGAGATGGTGCTGCGAGTAGGCCTCCACGACGGCGAGCCAGTCATCCTGCTGGACCGGACTCGGCATCCACACCTCCCCACCGGCAGCACGAAGTTCAGAGCCGACGGCCGGACGTTCACCGGTACTTTCGGTGCCGACAGATTGCGGTTCGCCGCCTCTCCCGGCCAAACCGGCAACGCCCTGACTCAACTGCTCTTCCACTGGTTCGGCCCTACCGCCGGACGGTTCGGCTACACGGCCGAAGTGGTGTTGACCCGCACCGGCCAAGCCTGGGAGGTGCGGCCTCGGGAACAGCCGGAGGCCATGAGCACCGCAGGGCGGCACGCTGCGCGCCCGGTGTCGTAGCCCTGAGCCGAGACACGTCCCCATCTCGATGCCCATCGGATCCATCGATGCGACGTCGACGGTCGAACGGTCCTGGCGGTCGGTGTCCGGCGGCGGGAGGGCGGCTTGGCGCAGTACGCCACACTGCTGGCGTGTCCGAACGCTGGAGCCTTCTCCTGGCTCGGCCGTGCCACGATTGGCTCCTAGGTGTGACAACCGGGGAGGTTGTCCCTGGGTTGAGGGGGTCGGGGGTCCCCGTTGGGGTGAGCCCCCCGGGCGATGCTGTGGGCAAGTGACTGCTCAAAGCTCGCAGGGAGGGCTCGTGGCACAGATCAGGCGGCACCGCGACGCCAAGCTGGCGGCGGCGGCGCGGCGGGCGGTGGCCGGGTTGATGATCGAGGGGGGCTGGAGCGTCGCGGCGGCCGCCGAGCGGTTCCAGGTGGGCGCCAAGACGGCGCGCAAGTGGCGGGGCCGCTACCTCGCCGAGGGCGGGGCGGGGCTCCTGGATCGCTCCAGCCGCCCGCACGGCTCGCCGGCGCGCACACCCCCGGAGGTGCGCGCCGGGGTCATCGAGCTGCGCGCCCAGCGCCGCCGCGGCGCCGCCTGGATCGCCTCTGAGGTCGCCCTGGCGCCATCGACGGTGCAGGACATCCTCAACGAGGTGGGCCTGGGGCACCTCGATCGGGGCGACCGCGCCACCGCCGGGGCGCAGCGTTATGTGCGCGAAACCCCTGGTGAGCTGATCCACACGGCACCGAGAGCGTAGGAACGGCATCTGGCCGGCTTCGCCGATGATGAGCAACCGCTCGGCGGCGAGGCGCCGCGGGTCCGCTCTGCCAGCACCCAAATCGTCCGGCACGCCTACCGGCATTGGTGCCGACGGTGGTGATTCGTCACCGAACCCGCATCCGCGGACGCTCACCCCCGCCGCCTGCGCAACCGCCTACAACCCCATCTGACCAGGGCGATTCAACGGCTCCGCCAGGCGAACAGGGTCTCATCGAGCCCCACGCCGAAGGAGGCCCCCTCCCGCGAATCGGAGCACTGAGACCCCATTCTGGAGGCCCCCGTCCCACCACTCGCGGACCCACGGCCCACCCCGCTGCGGACCCGCTCCCCGCTCAATCCGAAGAGGTGGCATATTCGGCCTGCGGCGGCCGTTAGAGTCCAGGCGTGGTCATCCGAGTCATCGCCCGTCTGCTCTACGGGGTTCGGCGCTGCAGGCAGTTCTGGATGCGGTGGACCATGTACTTCGCCCGTCGGGCGTTGCAAAACGATCTCGGCCGGACGTTGACCTTCGTGGTAGGGGCTTTGACGATGGCCGCCGCTTTCCGCTGGCTTGACGACTCACCTTCGTTCGCCACCGCGACCGGGATCGGAGGTGCCCTCGTCGGGGTAAGCGGCATGGCCCGCTGGTTGAGGAGGGTTAAGTTCCCAGGGGCCGAGCTGGATATGGTCAAGTCGTCTGATCGGGCCGAGCAGTATCGGGAGATGGCTGGCCAGCGGGATGCGGGAGTTCTGTCGATCACCGAGGCGGAGCAGACGGACACGACCCGACAGCTTGTTGCCGAGAAGGCCGCTCAGGCTCTGTTTGAAGATGCTGCCGAGGACTATTTCGAGGGCTGTCAGTTCCGGTTCTTCATGTATAGCGATCGCCAGCAAAAGTTGATCGCGGTCTTGCGGCCCGATGCAGTCCAGGCAGAGCAGCGGGGGTGGAGGCCAGGGGAGGGTGTCACCGGAGTGGCCTATCAGAGCGGCATCTACCAGATCGCTCAGGGCGACAAGACCCACGACGGCACATTTGGCCTCGATTCGGAGCGCCAAGAGCGGTATCGGCACCTAACCGAGGTGGCAGCGATGCCAGTGGTGAACGCCAACGATCGCCTGATAGGCGTCTTGTCGGTCTCGCACTCCCAGGATCGGGTTATTCTGGGAACTGATGAGGGTTACCGGAAGCACGCGGCCATCGCCAGCTCGATGGCTCGAATCGTCGTCGACCTGCTTGGATGGCGTACCGATGAGCCCCCGGCCACGTCATCATGATATCCTGCATGATACTAGCGGACTGACGGAAAGGCCAACACAATGAGTGACATCAAGCGGATCACGGAGTCCTCGGAGCGCGGCGTGCCTTCACAGGTGCGTTCCCGCGAGGTGACCAGTGAGGATCGTCGGGTCGCAATCGAAGAAGCCCGGCGCGCAACGAAGCCACTATTCCATCTGACCGACGGCCACATCTCGCACATCCGCAACGAGGAAGCCAAGAGCATGATGTAGGCGCTCCGCTAATTCGTAGTTGTGTTCGAGCAGGGGACGATCAACCCGCGCGTAGGGTTGCTCTCCACGGGGGCCTCCTCCCACAAATCGGAGTGTTTCACCCCCGATTCTGGAGGCACCCACCCTGTCGATCGCGGCCCTGCCGCCGACACCCCCCGACACCCAGTCCCCGCTCAAATCCGAAGAGCCGCCAAAGTCCGCCGCGCACGCGCCACGCTCAACCGCGCCACCAAACCCGCGACAGACCTCTAACGACCCTCGTCCCCCCGGAGTGATGGGTCAGAACGTGTCCGGCGGAATCCAGCCCATTGGGCCGGTGAAGATTGGCGCGCGTTGTGCTCCTCCGCTACAACAACTACGCAGCTCCGTTCTGAATCAGGCCGATGAGGTGATTCTGTGTGTCAATGACTCCTCGGAGACTGTCGGTAAGGACACTGCAGCCCGTGATGGCGTACTCGTTGGCGATCTGCACCACCGTGGATGCGTTGGTGGCTGCTGTCTGGCCTTCTTCGGCGAGAGCAAGCAGTTCGAGGTGGGTGGTGCGCCACGGGTCGGATTCGAGGATTCCGCCGTCGTTGAACTTGACAAGCCGGTCGCGGTCCGGAAGTGGAGTGCGCTGCCCCTCGACGACACCAATCCCCAGGGCGTACCACCAAAGGTCCACTTGGCGCGGGAAGGCGGCGCGGACGTTGGATCGATCGACGAGGCGCTTCTGGAATTCGGTGTGGAAGCTCTTGGGGAGCCAGAGGTCCTGATTGCCGTATCGCGGCCCGCTACTCATGGGCCACCTCCTCTCTAACGGTCAACTGTCTGCTGTCGTCTTGCCGGCGGGCGCATATGGAGCAGATCTGACGGTGGTTGCATGCGCACGACCGGACCGTTGGAGCCCCGTCTCCCCACTCGTTCACGAGGTCTACCGGGTAGTCCTTGGAGCACGAGAGAGTGGAGACCGATCCCGCCCGCTCGTCGAGCAGATCCTCAATGTCTCGAATCTCTGACCGGGTCATGAGGAGTACAACCTGGTACGCGAGCCCAGCAGCGTCGATAGGATTGGTGAGGAGCTCGACCATCCGATGCTTGACCGCTCCAGAGGTCATCCCGAGGGGTGTATCGATGATACGAGGTGCTTCGCGGCCCGCCACCTCCATAAGCGCCCAGATGAATGAGAGGGTGAGCGCCCGCTGCGAGGCACCGTTGAGTTCGTAGTCAGCGTCGAGGGTCTTGTCATCCTGTGTGTGGATCACGATATCGAATCTATCGTTGATCGTGACGCTGGTGAAGACTGCAGCCTCTGCGTCTGGATCGGAGCCGACGATGTCAAGAAAGAGCTTGTTCATTCGGGCCGACACGCGTTGTACATAGTCGGACTTGAGTGAACCGAGGGTCCCGCGAGCGAGTTCGAATAGGTCACCGGCGACAACCGACCGCAGCTTGATCGTCTCGTTGAGGGTCGCGTCTGCCTCAGCCTTCTCCACTCGTTCGCTGGCGAGGCTCGCCTCCGCTTCGAGACCCTGAAGTCGACCTTCGACTTCTCCATACTTGCGGTCGAAGTTGGACTTCTTCCCTGCATTCTGTGCAATGCGGTCGGTCAAGATGCGCACACGGTCGACATCGATCTTCGTGCGCCTTTCTCGCTCACTATCGACATCAGCATGCTTGCGTCGCTGAGCATCGCGGCACCCTGTGTACTGCTGTTGCAGATTTGCGGCAATGTCGTCGAATGATCGGCTCGCCTCGATCTCCGCCCGTTGGACGCTGGAACTGTTCCGAGCCAGATGCCATACCGTTGAGAGACGTTGCAGTTCCGGTGTCACCTCGCGTTGCTGAGCAATTAGGTGCTCGACGTGCTGATGGCGACCACTCCCCTCATCGAGGGTCTCGCCGCAGATGCAGATGCCGAGTTCAAGACGGTCGGTGAGTACTTCGATGGCGGCACCGGGAATCACCTTTCGGTCAGCGAGGTCGTTCAAGATGCCGAGTCCATGCTTGAGCTGTGGGCCAATCAGTCGCCAGGACAGCGCCTCAGACCGGAGCAACTCCTTCATTTGGCTGCGAATGGCAGCCTCTTGGACTCCCAGCTGCGAGAGGTCCCCTTCGAGTTCTCGGATCCGAGCCTGAATGACGTCGAGGTCGCCGATGCCTCGAATCCCATCGAGTTCTCGTTCATCAACGCGGATCTGCTCGTCCACGCGGGTAATCCGCTCACGGATTGTGTCCAACTCGTCCTCGGTTTCGGCGACGCGCTTTTGAATAGACTCGAGGGCAGCTATGGCGGTTTGGTGTTCCTCCCCGCCGTCATCTGCGAGTTCCCGCTTAAGACTCTTCGCAATATTCGAGAGGTGCCCTTCAGCGGCTTCGACGTCATCCAGGCCTAGCAGCTGTCGAATGGCGCTGTGGACCGCTTTCTGACGTTCCCGGTCAGCCCGCTGGCCGCTCGAGATGAATCGCTGGACATCGTCGCCGTTCGTGAAGAAGACATCGGCTAGGCTGTCGGGGAGGAGTTTGTGGATCAGGCCCTCTTTGCCGTCTCCGATGTCTTCCTCACCGGCTGATGTGCGGCGGAGTAGCCGGAGTTGGTCAGGTTTGCGCTGGGGTGGCCTGTCGTCCTCAGCAGGTGTCTCCTCACAGGTCCGGATAAGCCGGTACCGCACTTCGTTGTCGGAATACGGATCTGCAGGATCTGCAGTGGTGAACTCGACGCGCACTTGAACCGTGACGGGTTGCCCTGCGGGCTTCGCTGCGGCGGTTAAGCGCATGTCAGGTGGTATCCCCTTCTCGCCATACATGGCCCAGCGCAGCGCGTACAGGATCGACGTCTTGCCAGAACCGTTCTCAGCCCGGATGACCGTGAGCGGCTGCTGGAAGTCGGTTGAGAATGTCAGGTCGACGCTCTCGAGCAGTTTGAAGTTCTTGATGTGTGCGCTCTCAAGTCTCATGCGGCGTCCTCCAAGCGAGCTGCGACTTCGCTGGCGAAGGACGTGACAAGATCGCTGATCGCGCGGCGCTGCGCTTTGTTGCCGGGCTCAGAGTGCTGTATGCGGAGCACTTCGACGAATCGAACGACCAAGTGCGCGTGGTACCCGTCGTAGCGCTCAGCGATATCTTGTACGGCCTCGCCAGCAGCGCTGGAGACCAGCTTTGTTGCGTCAGGCATTGGCGTCCGTCCAGATCTTCTTCTCGAGGTCTCGTATTATTTTGTTGGGTCCGTCTGAGTCGAATTCGTTCTCGGCGATGCTCGCGAACTCGGCGGCTCGCCTTAGCTCTGATTTCAGCAGGGACTGGCCAATGGACGTGTCGATTTCCGGTGGTATAACGAGAAAGTCGTGTAGATGCGCGATGTTCTTGTTCGGAGCTTGTCGGAGTATTCGGCCTCGGCGTTGGACCCATTCTCTTCGGACCGTGCTCGAGGCGAGCAGGAACGCGGTGTCCGTCTGGGGGATGTCCACGCCTTCGTCGAGGACCTTCATTGCTGTCAGCACCTGATAGTCACCTGATCCAAAACGCTCGAGAATGCTCTCAGAGCGAGAACTCCCAGTCTCGCGGTCTGTGTACTGGTGGGAGATGATATGGAGGCTCTCGAGGATGGCGTTCACAGCCGTGATCTGCTTGGGCTTCTCGAGAACAGTTGGCTTTGCGGACGTGTAGATGAGTGTCCTGGTCACCGCGTGGGCACCCATGCGACGGAGTTCAGACTTGAGTGCGGGGAGCTTCGCGTCTGCTTGCTCGATCAGCCCTCGACGCTCACGGAGCAGCCGCTCGATCTTCGGGTTGAGCGAAAATACGACGCCGTCGTCGTCGATCCTGAATCCAGCCCGGATGAGTTCTTCGGTGAGGAACTGGTAGTGCTCCATCTCGACCGCATCGAGTTCTATGACATGCAGGTAGTAGCTATACGGGACTAGGCACCCGGCTTCGATGGCATCTGCGAGCGAGAACTCGAATACGGGCGGACCGCCGAAGAAGTCGAATAGCCGATCGGTGCCGTCGGGGTCATACTGTCGGATCGGTGTAGCCGAGAGACCGATTCTGTGTGTGAAGAAGTCCGGCGGATTGTTGATGAACGACGGAGTGCCAAGATTGTGGACCTCGTCGGCGATCAGCACGAGTTCGACGGTCTTTGGTAAAGAGGTCAACCAGCGTCGCTCCGAGGAGTTGGCCTTAGCGAAAAGAGCGTTACTCATGACAATCACTTCGGTCCTGGGCTTTTCGGTGGTAAAACCGAGAGCCACGCGTTCAAGCTCTGCTCGTCGGTCATGGGTTCCGGTCCCCGTGAGCACGACAGGATTGATTCCGAAGGCGCGGATGTCCTTTGTCCATTGGCGGACGAGCGGCTTTGATGGGACGAGCACGACAACGCAGATGTGTCGCGGCTCCCTGTGTTGCATCTCTGTTGCGGCAATTAACGCGGTGACGGTCTTGCCGCCGCCGGTCGCTATCGCGACGATGCCCCCGGCCTCCTTGAGGAGCGCGTCAACAGCCCGCCCTTGATGGCCGAAGCGGCCATCACGCCATGTGAGGTTGTTCGGAATCTGCAATTGATGGTCAGTCGGAGCATGGCGAATGGCCGACGGAAGATCGGGTTCAAGTCCGGCATCATGGTCTATCTGCCATGCCTCCCAGAAGTCACTCATCGTTGGAGGAGAATCGGCTGCATAGTCACGAAGAATCTCCAACGCCTGCGACACCTCGACCGTCAGCGCTGTGGAGTGGCGGTTTTCCCATTGGCGGTCCCACTGCTCCAGGAAGATCTGGACACGCGCTTCGGATCGGGGTCCGTCCTGCCATGCCCGGTCGATCGACATCTGCTCGCCGTTGACGAGTAGACCGCGTTCGGTCGCGTTGCCGGAGCCGTGGACGGCGAGCCACTCGTCACCGGCTCGAAAGAGCCAGATCTTCTTGTGATATATGCCGCGCTCCATAAGGACGACGCGTAAGCGGAGTCGGCGACTGGCCACCAGATAGGCAAGCGTTTCGACCGTGTGCCGCTGCACGGCAGAATCTGATAGGCCAGCGTCGGTGAAGAGACGCTCGAGTGCTTCATCGAGGACCACCTCGGGCTCGCGTATCCCTCTCTGGATAGCCTCACGATCTTCCTGGCTGAGCTCGGGCGAAACCATGAGATCGAGGTTCCCCTCGGAGTCGTTGATGAATGCGGCGAGGCCGCCCGCAATCTGAGCGAGGCAGCGCGACGTGAAGAACCCAGCTGCGACTCTTGCGGTGTCCGCTGACCGGAATGCCGGTGCGAGAACCTCGCCGACAAGATCATCGGCAGGAATCTCGTACGCTGGACGCACCGAATCGAATAGCGATCCGAACGTCATGATGGTTCGTCTCGCAGCATTTCGGCATCGAGTGCGGCGAGCGCCTCCTCAAGATCAAGCGTCGAGTGTCGCGCCGGGAGTGCCTCAAGCACGGCCGTGTCCCTCCGCGCTCGTAGCGATGCCCTCACCTCGCCCCGACTGCAACGGAGGGCGGCCGCAAGTCCGTCCATTCCTGCGTTCTCGCTGATGCCCGTCAGACGTGCCACTAGAGTCCAGCCAGCGTCGTATTCGTTGAGGTCGGTTGCTTGCGCCGACGCGGTCATCTCGCCACGGCGAAGTATCACCGTGAGCATGTCCCCAATCTTGGCGTTCACTGCTTCTGCAAGACCACGGGTAGATCCCAGCGAAGGTCCAGTGAAGGATGTGCCGGGAAAGGTCAACGTGACTGAAGTGCCGCGTGGGCCGTCGAAACGCAATCGTTCATTCACAGAGAGGTCGAGTAGCGCACCCGCGGCAGGGCTGAGTTGACGCCCACTGCCCCGCGTCACCTCGCGGTCCACCTCGTACAACAACCCGACCACGCCGTCGCCGAGAGCAAACACACCAGGGGCATTCTGGACGTCTGAGTTGCTGTAGTGATACCTCTCATGCTCACGCCGCAGCCTGATCCGCCCATTTTCTGGGACAAACATCGCGGCGTCACAGTACGCACGGACACTTGACTCGCTGACGCCGAAGCGGCGGGGCAACTCCTCGAGAAGCCGTTCGAGCCGTGTCGCGCCGCCGTCCTCGTTGATGCGTTGGATTATTTCGGCGGGGATTCCCTCGTATTCGTCGTCCACCCACTCCGCGAGGCCCCAGCGGAGTTTGTCGGCACGGACGATGCTTGGCAGCAGGGACATCTGTGCCCCGATTCGATCGGGGGCGAGTCCCGACAACTCTCCGATCTCTTCCTTGGTTGCGGGTTTGCCGATTTTCAGCAGTGCGGCCTTGGCCTTTGCCTTTGCAGTGTCCCGGAGTGCGAGATTGACGCCGAGGCGGTGGAGGTCGCTGCGATCAATGAGCCTGTCCCAGTGCTGCTGCCAGCTCTCGTCGGGCAGGGCGGCGCGCAGGCGCGCCTCATCGACGAGTCCGGCGTCGTCGGCCAATTCGCGAGCGGCCTTGCGTAGCCCCTCGACCACCTTGACGGCTTCGCTGCTCAGGCAGATCCCATCGACGCACGAATATGCCAGGGCGTCACGAACCAGTCGCCTCGCTACAGCCAGATCTTCGTCCGGGGCATCAGGGACGGCAGCAGTCGAGAGGACTGCGCGAATCTGCTCCTCGAGCGCCTCCTGAGGGGTCACAGGTGCCAGCCGCTCCGCGAGAAGGGCCGAGATCGTGTGAATCATGGGTCCGACCTGCGATTTCATCGTCGCCTTGATTTCTTGCTCGAGTTGTCTGATCCGTTCCCGTGACAGTCCCACTGTTTGCGCTACGCGCTCGAGAGTCGTGCGATCATCGGCGAAGATCCGGGATTCGAGGACCTGCTGTTTGACTGGGGATTGCTGCACCGAGCACCGAAGGCCCGCGATCGCCAAGACGAGCTGTTCTGCAACAGAAGGCCCGCCGACCATGTCCGAGATCGGAGTCTCGTCGAGTTCGCCGGCCACTCCCAACGCTTTCGCCAGGCTTGACAGGTCACCCTTCAGAGCGTCGCCGAGGGTTTGCGCCCCCCGAAACTCCTGAGCCGCCGCGAAGATTCTCCCGAGCGCCCGCCCGCGCGGTGAGTGACCGCCGAGACCCGGTACCGAGTCCCGCGGTGACGAGACTGTGGGCTCGTCACCCGGCGCATCGCCGGAGGAGGCGTCGAGAGTTGCCAGGAATCGGCTCTCCAAGCCCGCCTCGGCTACGCACATGAAGTCGATGAGTGACGCGATCCCGAAGTTGGGGAGCACGAGGAGATCGCCGACCGTGGTCGGTGCGTCCTCGGTTAGTTGGTTCATGTTGTAAGCCCGTTGCACGCATCCCAAGGTCCTGACTCGGAATGGGCACTGGAACAGCCGCGACCGGGGGATTCCCGCAGGGAGGACGACGTAGTGGATCGGCGGCCGCCGGTTCTGTACGAGATCGGCGAGCTGCCGCAGCAGCTTGTTGTCCAAAGACGTCGCCCGATGGTGCCAGAAGCCGGTCAGATCGCTTACGGTCCTGAGCCTTGGCGTCGCGTCGGTCCGTCGCGCGGCTCGCGGGACCAGAGCCCACGGAAGCGGAGTGTCCGCCATCGACTTCCGATACCAGCGGGGCAGCAGAGGCGTGGGGGGAGATCCCCAGGCAGAGGGCGGCGGGGGAGACGGCTGTGCCTGCACCACCGTCGGTGGCACCGATAGTGGTGGCCGGCCCGGCGGCGCACTCTCTCCTGGCGGCGTATCCGATGGGACGAATTGCGTTGTCGATAGTGGCGAACTCGGCAGCGCCGCCTCTGTCAGGCACATGAGATCAACGAGGACGGTGACGCCGAAGTCGGTCAGGCCCTGGAGTTGCCCGATGGTGACCTGCTGGCCCTCCTTGAGTCTCCCGTAGCCGAAGGCACGCAACAGGCAGTTCCGGGTTTGCGGCTGCAACGGAAGCGCCAACAGGTCGGTGAGACTTGTTCCCCCAGCGAGCACTACCTGAGCCGGTGGCGGGTACCCGATCTCGTCGACGAGCGAGACCAGCATCTGTCGGGCCTCAGTGCCTATGGGGGTCGAGTGCTGCTCCCAGAATCGATCGAGATCTTCGACGGTGCGAATCGGCCCTCCGGCGGGCGGCAGGTCCAAGGCCTCCAGAAGCGGTTGCGGAAGTTGGTGTAAGCGGGCCTTGTGTAGGAGCCACCGCGGCAGGAGCGGCGTCGGCGGGCTTCCCCACGGAGCCGGAGCCTTGGGAGCCTCGTCGAGGCCGCCGATTGCCGTACTCACAGTGCACACACCGTGCACTGGTCGTTGTCGTCGTCGGTGTCGAGGGCGTCGGCGAGGACTTCAATGAGTGGGACGTTGGCCCGGGCCGTGGTAGCGGCTCGAGTCAGGGCGGCTTCGTGGCGTTCGATGATCTGGTCGCGACGGGCGCGCAATTGCACGAGGGTCTCGCCGCCCGACCAGGTGTACTGGCGGCCTCGCATGGCGGTGTCGCCGAAGTCGGCGTCGCCGTCCACGCCGGCGTCGCGCAGCACCTTCTGCTCGATGGCCACGGCGCGCTCGAACAAGTCGGGGTGCTGTTCGGAGAGGCCGATCCACTCGGCCTTGCGCTGGTAGAAGCAGAAGTAGCAGCCCGAGCGGGTGCGCCAGCTGTAGTAGTCGGGCAAGCCGATGCCGGCGTCGTCTAGGAGTCGCAGCACGTCGTCGTGGCCGATGCCGTCCTCCACGAACGGGAACCGGGTGCTGATGTTCGGCTTGGTGGAGATGTGGCCCTTGCGGTTGGACTCGTCGGCCCGGATCGCCACATAGGAGACGGCCGGGTTGTCGCCGATCCAGGCCTCGATGGGCTTGATCTTCATGTTCTTCGTACACCAGCGCATCTGCGGTGACGGCAGTGCGCCCCGGAACACCTCGAACCAGTGGTCGAAGCCGCGCTCGGCGTTGAGGCGCACGATGGGGCGGCCGAGGATCACTTCGAGGCGGGTCAGGTATTCGTACGTCTCGGGCAACTCGGCGCCGGTGTCGCAGAAGAAGTACTCCATCTGCGGCACCCGGTTGCGCATGTAGATGGCGAGGGCGCTGGAGTCCTTGCCGCCGGAGATGCCGCAAATGTGGCGAACGTCGCCGTCGGTGGCAGGGGCGGTGGTGCGCCGGTCAGCCATGCCGATCCCCCGCAGGCACTAGCCCCGGACGTTCCGGGAGTGCCAGCGCGGTCGCAGTCCGGGCGGTGACCTGTGGGTGCGGCCCGGCTGCGATGTCGTCGCCTGGAGGAAGCGGACCCGCGGCGGTCTCCGCCAGGAACCTCTCGCCGAGCAGGGCGAGCATCGTGTGACCGGCCCGCTGGGTGGACCCCGTGAGGTCCGCCAGTCGGTCGAGCGCACCGTCGAGCACGGCGTCGAGTTCGGCCCGTTGTCGTTGCTCCACACCGACGAGGCGGACGTACTCGCCGCCGTCGGAGCGGGTGACGGTGACCCGGAGGGCGTCGAACGGGCCGCCCCCGTCGGCTCGGTGCTCCGCGTGCAGAGCGACGAGACGCCCGAACGCGGCGAGCCGTTGCGGGAGTTCCCGGCGGAACCGGTCCCGGTCGTCGTCGCGCCATTCGGCGGGCGCCTTGCGGGCCACCACGGTGGCGATGGCCGAGATCCAATCGGCGTCGTCATCGGTGGTGTCGTTGGCCAGAGCGCCCACGAAGGCTCGCACTTCGCTGTCGAGTACCTCGCCTTCGAGCGCGGCGGCCTGCCCGGATACGGCATTCCGCGAGGTCTCGCCGCTCGACATGAGCAGCAGGTGGCGCAGGTCGGCGAGCAGACCGTCGAGGCACGCTTCGAGTTCGTCGACCGCGTCGCCGAGCGCTGCGGCATAGGTGTCGGCGTGCGGGTACGTCCGGGCGTCGGGGGCGACCTCGGGACAGTCGAGAACCGACGGCAGGGCACCGAACAGCAGATCGTCCGGTTCGGTGGCCTCCAGCAGGAGGTCGCGCACACCCGCGGTGGACCCCGCCAGGCTGCCGGTGCGGCGCGTGTAGTTGTCGAGGTGCCGGACGCGGGCCACGAGATGACTGACGACGGCGACGACGTTGGCCACGCGGCGCCGCGCCCGCAGCGGCTCGACCCCGAGTCGTGTCGCGAGCGTCTCGATGACCTGGCGACGGGCACCGGTGGTGTTCGCGAAACACTTGAGATCGAAGTGGCCCGGGTTGCGGACCATCCGTTCCGATACGTCGGCGGTGAGCAGCGGCTTGAAGGTTCCGTGCTCGTACAGCGCGACGTCGTCGGCGCGCGCCAGCAGGCCCGCGGTGACGAAGACGGCCACTGGGCCGGCCTTCATGCCGATCGGAGGGGACCTCAAGGCGGAAATAACGTCGTCGAGGTTGACGCGCCGCCGCTTGGCCCGGTCGAGCTGCGCTGCGAAGACGTCCCAGGCAGGCCGCAGCTGCGGGTCGGAGGGCGCGCGGAAGCCCATGTCGCCGCGCGAGTCGGGGGCGTGCAGCCCGGTTCTCGCCAGGAACGCCCGGTACATGGCCACCTCGGGACCGAATCCCGACAACCCCAGGTCGCGCTCGGATCCGTGCTCGATCATGGCCGTCAGCAGCTCGCGCCGCGCCTTGGCCCCCTGTGACGTCAGAGCGGAGCGGTTGAGCATCTCGTTGCGAATCGGCGGGGTGGACGTGTACGCCAGATCAGCGGCCGCAGAAAGTGCCGCGCTGCCGCGCCCGGCGGGGAGCTCGCAACCGCCGCCCTCCTCCAGCAGCACCCACCGGCACGCCGCGGCTCCGAGAGCAGTGCTTCGGGCGCTCTCCAGGGTGGCCTGTGCCAGCGCCAGCCGTTCACCCAGTTCGCGCCGGGCAACCCAGTCCTCGGCGACCGAAGGATCCTCCAGCGCCGTCGTGACTTTGGCGACCTCGCGGGCGGCCGCATCGAGGGGGCCCACATCGTCGGGGATCGCCGCGACAACGGGCTTGGCGCCGGTTGTCGGTCCCCCGATCGGGGTCGTCGTGGGCAGAGCCCGATCCTGCCCGACCACGATGAGGACATCTCCGTCGTACGGCGAGGACGCGGTCGGCGGCTCCACCGGTTCGATGCCGTCCACGTAGCGGCGTGAGAACACACGCAGCGTGCCGTGCTCGGCGCTGTGCCGCGCCGCTACCTGCGGTGGGAGGGGATCGATCGCCGAAAGCACGTCGGTCAGCGATCGGGCGGCCACCTGCTCTCCGGCGCCGTCGAGCAATCGCTCGATGTCCAAGTCGCTGCCCTGCCACACGCGGTACTCGTCGGCGAACCGGCGGTAGGTCACGACGCCAGCGGCCTCCAACTCGCCGAGAGTCCTGGCGGCGCCCGGTCCCGTGCGGGCCAGCAGCGCCTCGGAGGCCCGTATCGAGCCGGTGGCCGACACCAGGTTCAAGACGGCGACCGAGCGGGCCATGCGCTCTTGGCGTTCGGTGAGGCCGTGGGTGTCCCGCAGGCGGGTAGCGATCTCCGCCCATCGGCTCGACCGCCCGACGGCGGACGCTGTGCTGCCGCCACCGGCTACGAAGTAGTCGTAGACAGCGTCGAGCCCCAGCGAGGGCAGCGCCCCGCGCTCCGGCAGCGAGGTCTGGTTAAGGAACGAGACCGCGCTTGCCGCATCCGCCCCGGTCAGGAACGCGAACAAGGTGCGCTCGTGCTGGCCGTAGCGGCTGCACAGTTCGGGCAGGACCGCAGCGGCCAGCGGGTGGAGCGGGTAGCACGACGCCACGGTGCCGGGATCGGCCATCTCGGCGACGCCCAGGCGGCGCATCTCGGCAGCCTCGCGGCTCGCCCAGCGGGCGACCCGATCCCGCAGCGATGCGTCGTGAACCTCGAAGGCCGTTCCGATCAACGCTCGGGTCTGCGCCGACGACTCGACATAGGCGATGTCCTCGAAGCGCCCCTGCACCTTCGCCCACTCCCGTCGCCGGGGGCTGTCGGCGCCGGCGAGGTGATCCTCGAACGAGAGATGCTGCAACGTCAGCAGGAAGATCGGCAGCCCGGACCCCTGCCCGGCCTCGGCGAGTTGCTGCAGCAGGTAGGGGTCGTTGTCGGCGCCGTCGCCGGCGGCCTCGAGGTTCTTGCCGAACTCGTCGAGAATCAGAAGGAGCGGTCGGTCGCCGGCAAGGCAGCGGGCGATCTCGATGAGCGATGTCGCCGACGGGCCAGCTCTGCGGGGATCGTCGGACGCCGCGTCGTCGAGCGCCGCGGTCAGGCTGTCAGCTGCAGCAAAGCGTTCCGCGGGGGGGGGGTCGCCGTACGCGCGACGTACTGCGGAATCGAGCGCTCGCAGCACCGTACGGCTGAGTGACTCGCGCCGCGCGGTGACCAAGCCGCGGTGGAAGCCGCACGCGCTGGTTCCGTGACGCTTGTGGGCCTGCCGCACGAGCCGGCCCACTGAATCGGAGGCATCGCCGATGAGTTGCTCTGTCATCCGCCGCGCCTCGCCCAGCGGGCCGAAGGCTGCGTCGAGCAGCAGACCGAGCGAGGACTTTCCTGAGCCGTACGGCCCGGTGAGCGACCAGGCACCCCCCGCCCCGCCGGCTGCCGCGGTTGCGGCGATGCGTTCGGCCACGTCGAGCGCCCGAGCGGTGACCACGTAACCCTGCAGCGGCTCGAGGCGGGCCGCGTCGCGCTCCAGGTTCGCCGAGCGGGCGAAGCGGGGCGCAACGGCGATGCCCTCGGCCAACAGCGTCATCGGTGCGCTGCCGTTGTCGGAGGATCCACGACCGAGGTCGCATCGCCACTGTTGAGGTCTCGTCGATGGAGGCGGCGCAACCGGTCGTCGGGATTCCGGCCGAGCCCGAGTTCCTCCAGCAGGTCGTCGGGGATCGGCCGGTCGCCCTCGTAGCCGGCTTGCAGAGCACCGGCGTCGGATGCTCCGGTGCCGAAGTACTGGTCGAGGAGGCGGGCCGCGACCATCTCGGGCGGTTCGGACCAGGAGAGTTGCACCGCCCCGGTGGGCGACGCGAGGCCCAGCGGCCCACAGTTCTCGACTGCAGGCTCGAGGACTGCCAGCAGTTCGGATTCATCCAGCTTGAAGGCGCGGCCGACCGACCCCGGCTCGTGGACCAGGCGGCTGAGCGTGACCGTGTTGCCGCCGGTTCCGCTGCGGGCGACCCAGTCGAGAGCGGCATAGGCCGCCACCTCGGGAGGCAGCGACGCCTTGGCCCCCACCGTGAACCGGAATCGCTCCGTGGCCGCGGACCGGCCGATGAGGTTCAGGTCCCGCAGCGGGCAGTCCAGGATGTCGTCGATGCTGCGGCGGTTGGATCGCTCGGGCGGGGCGTAAGTGCGGAGCAGGGCGGTGACGTCCTTGTGGATGGACGACCGGTGCGGGGCGCCCCACGTGCTCATCTCGAGTTGCGCCGAGACGGCCGCTTCGAGTTCGACGTCGGTGAACTCGACGGCGCCGAACTCGTTGAACGCCAGCCACCACACCGGAAGCCGCGACGGCGGCGCCAGCAGCAGCCAGTGCAGGAGCCAGAGCGTGCCGGGATCCTCCATATAGCGATCCCAGCCCGACTCGCCGAACAACCCGTGGCCGATGCGGGTGGGGATCAGGCTCGGCGTGCGCCGGTTCGCCGCCGCTGGATCCTCGGTGATGAGCTTCGCCGCCAGCCCCCAGAAGCGGATGGCCCGCACCATGTTCTTGCCCACGCCGAGAATCACCGGAGCGTCGGGCAGGCCGAAGACGAACGGATCAGCGGCCGCGGCGGCGTAAGCCTTGCGGAACCACCCGTACCGCGGGTGGAACGTCTCGTGGCGAGCGAAGCTGGCCTCAGCGGCCTCGGTCAGGCGCATTCAGGGCTCTCGGCGAGCATGGCGCGAACGTAGTCCACCGCTGCGACAGTGCTGCTGGTTGCCGGTTCGATGTCCGCCTCGGTCGTGAACCGACCCAGGCTGAAGCGCACCGACTCGAACGCCGCCTCGCGGGACAGGCCCATCGCCACGAGGACCTCGGAGGGCTCGATCGTGCCTGTGCTGCAGGCACTGCCCGCGGAGGTGGCGACCGGGTCCATGTTGGCGATGACGGCCTCCGCGTCCGCACCGGCGAAACGCAGGTTGGCCGTGTTGGGGAGTCGCCGCGCGGTATCGCCGTTCTGGCTGACGCCGGGGAGCCTGCTCTGAATCGCCGTGACCAGCCGGTCGCGGAGCGCGCTCACCCGGGCACTCTCGGTTGTGCGCTCTTCGGCGGCGATGCGGGCCGCTGCGCCCAGCCCGACGATCCCGGCCACGTTGAGCGAACCCGATCGCAGGCCTCGCTCGTGGCCGCCGCCTTCGATGACCGGAGCGAGCCGCCGCAGCGCCGCCGCTGTGCCGACCAGAGCGCCCACCCCGCCCGGGCCGCAGATCTTGTGGCCGCTCAGCGAGACGAGGTCGGCGCCCACCGCCGCCATGTCGAAGGGCTGCCGGCCGACCTGCTGCGTTGCATCGCAGTGGAACAGGGCCCCCGCGGCGTGTGCCCGCTCGGCCACCTCGGCCACCGGGTTCAGAACACCGGTCTCGCTGTTGGCCGCCATGGCCGACACCATCAGCACGTCGGGCCCCAGCAGCCCGTCGAGGGCGTCGAGGTCGACGAACCCGCCCGGCGTCACCCCGATCACGTCCACCTTCGCTAGCCCACCGTCGGCCAGCCGGCGTGCCGTCTGACGCACCGAGGCGTGCTCCACCGCCGATATCAGCAGCCGCTTTCGCCCCTGCGCCGCGGCCTCGACTGCGCCGCGCAGCGCCAGGTTGTTCGCCTCCGTGGCCCCGGCGGTGAACACCACACCCGACCGTGTGCCACCGACCAGAGCGGCGACCCGATCCCGCGCCGACTCGACAGCCCCCGCCTGCCGCCGTCCGAACCGATGCGCGGAGGAGGCGTTGCCGACCCCGGCCGTCAAGACCGGGAGCATCTCCTCGGCCACACGCGGGTCCAGCGGCGCCGAGGCGTTGTAGTCGAGATAGATCTCCCGCACGTCCACCAACTGTACGGGAGCCGTACGACATGATCCTCCAGCAGCGATCCGGCTGACGGTGCCGGACGTGCTGGCGGCGGTCGCTCGCGGTGGCGCACCGGCCGCGCTGATGGCCGCGGTGCCGGCGGTGTTCGGCCCGCCGCGGGGCCGTCACGAGGCGCGCCGGCTACAGCGGCGGCTGGTGGACAGCGGGGTGGTCGTGCCCGACTGGCTGGAGTCCCTGGGTGCGGTGGTCCCCGCACGGGCGGTTCGCCCGGGTGACGCGTGGGACGACGAGTGCGCGGTGCTGGTCGATTGGGGATTGTGTAGGCGACCGGCCGCCGGGGTCTGACGCCGCGGTGGTTCAGATCCGGCCGAAGGCGCCGTGGCGGACAGCGATCTCGAAGTGTTCCAGATAGTCCATTCCGACGATGGCTTGGTAGTTCAGGGTGTTGTCGGGCACGATGACCACCTCCGGGAGCTTCGCAGGATCGAAGGGCGGGACGCTCACCCACAGCGAGTCGGTCGCCGGGTAGTACCCGACGACCCGTCCATCGAATCCCCGCACTTCGACGGTGTCCAACCCATCCAAGTCCAAGTCCAGCGCCTCAGCGACCTTCTCAACGATCATGGTCGTCGTCGCGCCGGTGTCGATCAGCGCGTGGCAGGTGCTCGTGAGATTCCCGGCGGTGGGATCGTGTCCAACCTTCGCGGGCGATTGCGGCCGGGGATCTCTTGGGGTGTTGGACCGTTTGGCACTAACCACGCGCAGAGGGCGCCGCGCCGGCGGTGAGTACGCCCGAATAGACGACAGGGACAGGAAGCGTGTGAGCGGAGAAGTTCCCCGATCCGAAGCGTTCCTTCGCCGTCGACGGCGACCCGACGAGTTGGACAAGGATCTGCGGGCCCTGGTGGATCAGCGGGTGGGCCTGCTGCCCCTCGGCGGTGACGCGTCCCTCCCCGGCCGCCTGAGCGAGGACGAGGCGGCGTCGATCGCCGACGCCTTCATCGAGTGGCCCCACAGGCAGGATCCGCTGGACGCGGACCGCTTCTCCGAGACGATCATTTCGTTCGCTGCTACCGCTACGACCGTGACCGACCGGGGCCACCGGCTTGACCCGCCGGCGTGGGTTGTGGTACTGCTCGACTTCGGACTATCGTGGCGGTCGCATAATTCTTAGGCGCCTAGGTTCGGTGCCCGATTCGGGTACCGGGCCGAACGCCACGTCCTACGGCCGCCTTCGGGCGGCCGTAGCTGTCTTGGCCGTCGAACGTCGGCCCAATGCCGGGCGCCAGTGCATTCACCGCGAACGTCTTGATGGCGTTTCTCAGCCTCGGGTGCTCGATGGGCGCTTGGTGTAGGCACAGTGAGCGTGCGGCCCGGCCCGATGGCTGCGGCAATGTCGAGAGGGATCATGTACATCTGCTACATCGATGAGTCGGGTGGGTTCGAAGCACCCGACACGGCACCGGACGCCACTCCGCTCATGGCTCTTGCCGGGCTCATCATCAGCGCCGACGTGTTGCATCCTTTGACAGCGGACTTCCTGGATATCAAGCGGCGTTTCTTCCCCGGGGCGATGACAGGACGTCTGGATGACGTGCTGGTGGAGATCAAGGGGTTGGACTTGCGGCGAGCGTTGCGAGCCTCGACTCGTCGCGAGCGGCGGCACGCGATCGGATTTCTTGACGGAGTGGTCGGTCTGATCGAAGAGTACGACCTCCGGCTGATCGGCCGAATCTGGATCAAGGCATCCGCCGAAGCTCTCGAGCCGAGATCGAGCTATGCGTACGCCACTCAGGACATTGCCCGGCACTTCAGCAACTTCCTCGAGCAGTACCGAGACTCCGGCCTGCTCCTGTGCGACGGTCGGGAGCACCATCAAGACGCTCAGGTGGCTCATTCGATCTTCACGATGAAGCACCGGCGGCGTGGCGACAGGTTGCCACACTTGATCGAGGTGGCCACGTTCGGAAGGAGCGTGAACCACGTCGGCCTCCAACTGGCGGACATCGTCGTGTCGGGACTGCTGTTCCCCATGGCGGCCCGCGTCTACTGCGCCGGTCGAGCGAGTGGAGTCCATACTCACCGGAGCTTTGACGAACTGCGCAGGCGGTATGCCGGGCGTCTTCGTTCGAGGCAGCACTTGTACTCGGACGGCTCGGCCAGAACGCGGGGCGGAATCGTCGTGAGCGACAAGCTCAGCCGGCAGTCGTCAACGTGTCTCTTCGAACTGCCCGTCCAGGCGTAGTAGGCAGTCGGCTGCGGACGTACTGCTGCGGTTTTTGGTCCGCCGCGGGCCGTCAAAAGGCGCGCTAGTGGTGTGTCGGTAGTTTGAGTGCGGGGTGTGGTGGGGTGTCGGCGTGAGCCTTCCTGCTGCCCCGTTGAGAGTCACCCGCGGCCGGCGGGCCGAGTTGGAGAGGCTGAGGTGTTCGGGCGCGACGCCCCAGCGGGTGGCGCGCCAGGCCGAGGCGCTGCTGTCGGCGGCGGAGGGGGCGGCGAACGAGGAGACCGCCCGGAGGGTCG
Organism: bacterium; assembly: GCA_026708055.1. NCBI lineage: Bacteria > bacterium. The sequence continues at coordinate 24,678 of JAPOVS010000082.1, forward strand.
GCGTGGCGCCGAACACGGTGCGGGCGTGGCGGCGCGGGTTCGCCGACGGGGGCTTGGAGTGGTTGGGGACGGTGGCGCCGGGGCGGGGCCCCGAGCGCGCGCTGGGCGCCGGCGGCGAGGCGGCGATCGTCGCTGACACCTTGACCGCCGAGCCCCCCGACGGGGCGTCGCGCTGGTCGACGCGGGCGATGGCCGCCCGCCACGGGGTGGGCAAGGACTTCGTGGCGCGCACCTGGGGGGAGGCGGGCCTGCGGCCGTGGCGCGCCGACGTGTTCAAGCTGTCCGCCGATCCGGACTTCGAGGCGAAGCTGCGCGACGTCGTCGGCCTGTACCTGGACCCCCCGAGGCCGCCGCGGTGTTCAGCTTCGACGAGAAGACCCAGGCCCGGGCCCTGGACCGCACCCAGCCGTCGCTGCCGATGACCCGCGGCCGCGCCGCCACGATGACCCACGACGACCGCCGCGACGGCACCGTGGACCTCTTCGCCGCCCTCAACGTGACCACCGGCGAGGTCCTGCACCAGACGCGCCGCCGCCACACCGGCGCCGACGTGCTGGCGTTCTTCAAACGGATCGACCTGCACACCCCCGAAGACCTCGACGTCCACGTCATCCTCGACAACCTCTCCGCCCACAAGTCCCAGCCCGTGCGCGACTGGCTCGCCCACCCCCGCCGCCGACGATGGCGCCTCCACTACACGCCCACCCGCGCCTCCTGGCTCAACCTCGTCGAGGGCTGGTTCTCCATCCTCACCCGCAAAGCCCTCAAACACAACAGCTTCACCAGCGTCGCCGAACTCACCGACACCATCGACAACCGGACCGCCCACTGGAACAACGACCCCCGACCCCTCACCTGGACCAAGCCCCCCAACCCGATCATCGCCAAAACCAGCCGCGCACGCGCCGCGCTCAACCGCGCCACCAAACCCGCGACAGACCACTAGCTGTGGCGGCGGCTGGTGGACTGACGGCGGGACGGTCGTGCCCGACTGGCTGGAGGCCATGGGTGCGGTGGTCCCGCACGGCGGTTCGCCTGAGTGACGCGTGGAGCGGCGAGTGTGCGGTGCTGGTCGATTTCGTGTGCCCCGACGGGACGGTCTGCGGCCTGGGAGCGGCTGTCGACCGGATCTGGGGCGGGGTGGCGGGCGGGTTGATGCACGGCCCCACCACCGAGGCGCTCGTTGCCATCGCGGCCGAGGACCCTTACGGCACCGTCGCGGCGATCGACCTCGCCGACGCGGGGCGATGATCTCCGAGGGGCTACAGAACGGGACGCCACCTTGCGACTCGACGACCATCACGGCCCCGACGCCGACGCCGACGAGTTGGCCGCGGATCTGCAGGCCCTGGTGGATCAGCGGGTGGGCCGGCAGCGCCTCGGCGGTGACGCGCCCCTCCCGCGCCGCCTGAGCGAGCAGGAGGCGGCGTCGATCGCCGACGCCTTCGTCGAGTGGCCCCACGGGCAGGAAGCGGAGGTCGCGGCACGCATCGCCGAGACGATCGTCTCGTTCGCCTCCGACGGCGCGCGACCAGGTGTGGGACGGCTACGAGAGAATCGTGAGCTACCTGTGAGGGGGACCTGTGGATGGCTGGCAGAAAGAAACGGCCCCGACTGCGAGTCGAGGCCGTCGGCCTGGGGCTACTCACCCCAGGGGGGTGATTCATACTATACCGATCCGTGACACCCGGTGTCACCTGTCGCTGACTTCCTGTGAACGTGGACCGGGTGATCGCGTACATCGACGGATACAACTTCTACTACGGCCAGCGGGAGGCTTGACTCCATAGTTCGCGCCGGCTCGATCTTCCGGCGATGTGCCGGGCACTGCTCAAGGGCGGTCAGCGGCTGGACCTGGTCCGCTACTTCACCACACGGGTTCGCAACGATCCCGCCGCCGCGAAGCGCCAGTCGTCGTTCATCGACGCGCTCACCGCGCGGGGAGGATGGGCTCCGGCGGGTTGGCTTCCCAAGCCTTGATGGCGCGTACGCATCGCGAGCCCCGGTAGTCCGGGTCGGGTCTCCTCGCGGGCTCAGCCGTTCCGCGAGTCGGGCGCACGAGCGTCGCCCTCGGCATCTACTACACCGGCAAGGACCCGCCGGCTGCCAGGCGCGCGACGCCGGAGTGCCACAGCAGGCCGGCCGCGGCGAGACGCTGACCAACGGGGAGGTCCGCGAGTTGCTCGGCGTGGACGCTGCAGAGGCCCGGGAGACGCTCGGCTGGTTTCGCGACCGCGGGTTGCTCCAGCAGCGGAGCACCGGCGCCGTCGCCCACTACGTCCTGGCGCCGCACCTAATTGGCCCCAAGAGCCGCCGAGTACTGCGCAGTCGGCCCGACTACCTCAGCGACATCGCAATTGAGTTGGCGGGCAGAGGCCGCGTGACCAACGCCGATCTTCGGAAGCGCACAGGCATTGACCGCGTGGAGGCGCTACGAGTCCTCAACCCCCTCGTCGCCGCCAGCCGGCTCGAGCGCCGCGGCACCAGGCGAGGAAGCCACTACGTCCTCCCCGGATCGACCGCCGCAGGGAAATGACAGAGTCATGACATATTCGTGAAGACGCACGGTTTTACGAATATGTCATAACCGCTAAACCTCGGCGAGGCGGGCCTGATGCTCCTGGTACCGACTCTCGAGGTTGTTCCAGATCCGGTCGGGCACGCCGGTGGCGCGCTCGAGACGCCGCGCCGTGTCGCTGGCGATGGGAGCCTTGCCCCGGATGATCCGGTCGATGCGCTTGGTCGAGAGCCCGGCGCGTCGGGCCAACTCGGCCTGGCTCATCGACGGCTCCGCCAGCGCTTCATCGAGCGTCCAGCCGGGCGGTGTGGCGCGGTCCGGGCTGTACGGATGTGTCGGCGTCATGGCGGTCTCCGGCGCTTGGGGTGTCTCGGTGGTAGTCGGCAATCTCAGCGACGACCACGACGAGGAGTCTGCCGCGATCCAAGCGTCGCCCGCGACGAGCGGCCGCTGGAGACGAAGTGCGCATCATGAAATTCGAGGGAGTCGCCTGGTTCCAGTCGTCGGGTCGCTCTCTGCCTTTCGACGACCATCACGTCCCCGGCGACGATCCTGACGAGTTCGACGAGGACCTGCGGGCCCTGGTGGATCAGCAGGTGGGCTTGTTGCCCCTGGGCGGTGAGGTGTCCCTCCCGCGCCGCCTGAGCGAGCAGGAGGAGGAGTCGATCGCCGACGCCTTCATCGAGTGGCCCCACGGGCAGGACCGCGGGACGCGCACCACATCTCCGAGACGATCATCTCGTTCGCTCCTTGCTGCTACGAAGGCGACCGACCGGGAACACCGGCTTGACCCGCCGGGGTGGGTGTGGCGCTGCTCAACTTGGGACTATCGTGGCGGTCGCATAATTCTTGGACGCCTAGGTTCGGTTCCCGATTCGGGTACCGGGCCGAACGTCACGTCCTACGGTCGCCTTCGGGCGGCCGTAGCTGTTGTTCGGGCGCGACGCCCCAGACTCGTCGACGAAGCACAGCTACAACAGCCATCCCATCGCGTTCGTGCCCCGCCGGAGCGGGGCACGTTCTGCGAGTCGGCAGAGGAGCAAGCTCGCGCACCGAATACGTCGGTCCTCTCCGCCGAGAGCACTTTAGACACGAAGGTCGGCGCGTCCAAACCACCACGCCAGCAGGTATCTGAGGCATTCCTGCGGCAACTGAGCGCGGCGTTACGGCCTGAGCGCGGTGATGGGTACGACGCCGACGCCGTCGTGTCGCATGTATGGCTGGCCGGTGGAGGTCACCACGATGAGAGTTTTAGGCGGGCCCGTGCTGCTCGTGTCGACCTTGGCGCTGAGTTCCAGCAACGACCGGGCCGCTCTGTCGATGGAGTCCGGTGCGCCCAGTTTCACTTCGGCGGCGATCCACTGGCCGTCGTCGCGCTCTATCACGGCATCGACTTCCAGCTTCGACTTGTCGCGGTAGTGGAAGACCGTGCTCCTGTTTGCCTGGGCGTAGACCCGTAGATCGCGTATGGCCATCGACTCGAACAGCAGTCCAAGAGCGGTCCGATCGTTGAACAGGGCCTCCGCGCTCGCGCCGACAGCGGCGGCGGCGAGCGACGGGTCGACCAGATGGTGTTTGGGGGCCGATCGCAGCGGGGTGCGCGAGAGCAGTCGGGCGCTCCAAGCCGGCTGACTCTCGTAGACGAAGATCCTCCTGAGAGCGTCGAGGTAGATGCTCAATGTCTGGCGGGCCGCGGTGCTGTCGCCCATGTCCGACGCGAGGGTCGTCGCGCTGGCTTCCGACGCGCTGTTGCGAGCCACCGAAACGAGCAGTCGCTGCACGCCTTGGGGATTGTGCCTGGTGCCGCTCGCCTTGGCCACGTCGACGCGGCACACCTCGTCCAAGTAGTCGCGCGCGAACTCTTGGGCATCCCGGGCAGCCATGGTCTGGGTGAGCGGCCACCCGCCGCGCAGCAACCAGTCGATGATGTTCCGGAGTTGGTCCACCGGAGCCAGGGGCCTCCTCGCCGAGGGCCTGTACTCTGCCTCGAGGCCGCGATCGATGAGATCCCCCAGGCTCACCGTGCCCGTCGAGGCGCCGCTCTCCCAAAGAGACATCGGCCGCATCGCGACGCGTCCCACCCGCCCGGTGCCGGAATGCCTGATGATGTAGTCGCTGGGTTGCGCCGACGCGGAGAGTATGAACCGGCCCGGCCGCCCCAGCCGGTCACTGGCGCGCCGTACCCGATCCCACAGCCCGGCCACGAGCGGCCATTCATCCAGCAGCATCGGGTGTGGGCCCTCCAGCAGCGGCAGCGTCCCCTGCGCCGCATGCCCTCGCGCTGTCTCATCCTCGTCGAAGAGCACTTGACTCGCCGCGAACTGCTGCGAGGTGGTGGTCTTGCCGCAGCCCCGCGTGCCCTCCACAAGAACGACGGGCAGAGAGCGAAGTTTGTCCTCCATCTGGGCGTCAACCACTCGGGCCATGTAGGAACCGGCAGCATCCACAGCCGCAGTCTAACCAGTCGGCTCTCCGTTGCCTAACGTTTTGGCTCGATCGGTCCTAACACTCTGGCGCGCTCTCGCACGACATCTCGGCAGGATATTCCTAGCTGTGACAGCCGTCGGGGACGGCTGCTCAGGACTCCGGGGTGCTGAGTTGGAGGCGTTGGCGTAGTCCGTTGCCGTGGGTGTGTGGCCAGATGCCGCCGTGGTGGAGCCGGCCGACGACGATGCCGGGGTGGATCCCCAGGTCGGCGGCGAACATTCTCACGTCGTCGAGGCTGCCGATCGTGGGCAGCACACGGGCTCGGTCCTTCGGGATCAGCAGGTTCGAGGCGAACTCGTCGGCTTGGAGTTCCTCGTCGGTTCGGTCCGCGCTGTCGCCGTTCGGCTGCTCGATGTAGATGGCGCGCTTCGATCCGTCGAGGACGTGTTTGGCCTCGTGGAAGAATGTGAACCAGAAGATGTCGCTCCACCGGAACCGGAGGCTCAGCTGAATCAGCGGTCGGCCGCTCCCGAGCCAGCGGGTGGCGCCGTGGGTTCGCGCTCCTTCGATCTCGCGGGTGACGACGACGCGGACACCGGCGGCGGCGCATTCGGCGACCAGGGCGGGGTGCCAGACGGCTGGGTCGGTCTCGCGGGTGAGCGTCCGGACGGTGATCAGAGCCTTGTGGAACCGGTCGGGGTTCCAGGGGGCGCAGTCGATGCGGGATGCTGCGATCTCGCCCATGCGTAGCCAGACAGCGATCGCGCCGTCGTTCGATTCGTGTGCCCTGGACTTGCGGAACGCCGCCCGGTAGTGATCGACGGTGGCGTCCCAGGCCGATCGATCCGTCACGCCGAGGAATGCGAACGCCTCCCTGAGCCGTGTTGTGGGATCGGCGCGCTTGGTGAGGATGCCGAGTTTCACCATCGACGCGATCGGCAACCGCTCGAGCAGGTCGACCTGCTGCGCCAACTCGGCCTCCTCAGCTAGGCGCGCCCGGTGCTCCTGGTACCTGCTCTCGAGGTTGTTCCAGAGCCGGTCGGGCACGCCGGTGGCGCGCTCGAGACGCCACGCCGTATCGGTCGTGATGGGAACCTTCCCGCGCACGATCTGGTTGATGTGCTTCGTCGACAGCCCGGTGCGGCGTGCCAGTTCGGCCTGGCTCATCGACAATTCCTCGAGTGTCTCCTCAAGAGTCCAGCCGGGCGGGGTGGCGTAGTCCGGACTGTACGGGTATGTCGTCATTGGTCTCTCCGGCGGGGGTGGCATCTCAGTGGTAGTCGACGATCTCGGTGATGATGACTGTGGTGGCGCGGGACCAGTCCAGGCCGCCGTCGTCGGTGCGGGGCACGGGCTCGGCAGGACGGAGGACCATCCGGAACGGCTGGTGCAAGTCGGCGGTGAGGTGGCCGGCTCTGTCGCCGGTCAACTCGTGCCAACGGCCCGGCAGTAGACGCAGATCCGCCAGGGAGTCGGCCGCTTCGAGCTGGCTGAGACGAGTCCGGATCCTCCGGGCCCCGATGTCGCCGTAGCGCTTGCTCAGCGCGCTCGAACTGGACATCGTCTTCTGCAGCTGGGATGTCGCAAACCGAACTTCCACGCATCCTCACGTCTGGGGTGGGTTTGGCTTCAACTGTAACAGTACATTTACCAATTTGGTAAAGTAATCGGATTCACAGTCGAGGCGGTCCCCGCACGGGCGGTTCGCCTGAGTGACGCGAGGGACGACGAGTGCGCGGTACTGATCGATTGGGGATTGTGTAGGCGACCGGCCGCCGGGGTCTGACGTCGCGGTGGTTTAGATCTGACCGAAGGTGCCGTGGCGGACAGCGATCTTGAAGCGTTCCAGATAGTCCATTCCGACGATGGCTTGGTAGTTCAGGGTGTTGTTGGGCACGATGACCACCTCCGGGAGCTTCGCAGGGTCGAAGGGCGGGACGCTTACCCACAGCGAGTCGGTCGCCGGGTAGTACCCGACGACCCGTCCATCGAATCCCC
>JAPOVS010000083.1 GCA_026708055.1 bacterium
GCTCACCGTCGCCTCCCCTCCCGCGGCCCCGCCGCCTCGTCCCGACACGCCACGCTAGCCCAACCCGCCCCCCGCCATGCACCGCGCCCATCACAGCAACATGATATCCATAGTATCATCATATTATTCAATCAATATTATGAATTTACAGATACCCAAGGAAGTCGGGACGACGCAAGGCCCGCGAGTCGCCTGGACGGGTGATGCAGGGTCCAGCGATCACCTTCGGCTGGCTGATGCGCCCACACCGAAGCGGACCGTTCCCTCAGCTGCGCTCAGACCGTCTCGCGGTAGTCGTAGGCGGCGACTCGGAGGTCAAGCCGCGAGCCCCCTCAGCCAGTTCTCAGCGAGCCACTCGATGACGGGCACGCACACGGCGTCGCCGAGCGCGAACATGGCCTGGCGGTCCGACACGGCGTCATAGCGCAGCGCCTCGGCGCCCTGGAGGCGGGCGTACTCCTCGACGTTCATCCAGCGCACAGCGAAGTCGCCGCCTCCGGCACCAACACCGACGGGTCGGTAGCCGTGCTTCCCCGCCGCCCCCCCTATCAGCGACGGCCGCTCTCGTCGCTGAGTTCCTTACCGAATTGGGACCTGAGCCAGATCACAGCGGCACGCTCGGGGTGACATCATGGGCTTGACCGGAAGGAGGGCCTATGGCCGTCGAGATGGCAATCTGGCGAATGACCGATGAGGGACCGCACCGGTTGGAGTCCTCGCCGCTGGACTTCGAGCAGCGCCTCGAGGACATGCTCGCCGAGGACCCAGCCATGATCGACACCGATCTGCTCGTCATCGGCAGGCAGGTGCGGACCGGATTCGGGGGCGTCATCGATCTCCTCGCCCTCGATGCCGAGGGACGTGTGCACGTCCTTGAACTGAAACGTGACAAGACTCCGCGGGACGTCGTCGCCCAGGCTCTGGACTACGGGTCCTGGGCGAAGGATCTGAGCCTCGAGCAACTGGAGCAGATCCACCAGGACTCCGAGAACGGCGAGACGCGCCTCGACGAGGCCTTCGCCGAGCACTTCGGCGGTCCGCTGCCCGACGTCGTCAACGCCGAGCAGCAGTTCACGATCGTCGCCTCCGAACTCGACCCGACGTCCGATCGCATCATCGAGTTCCTGGCAGGGTCCTACGACGTGCCGATCAACGCCGTCTTCTTCCGCCACTTCGCCGACGGCGGCCACGAGTACCTCGCCCGGACTTGGCTACTCGATCCCCACCAGGTCGAGGACAAGGCGGCTCGACTGTCGCGCCGCAAGCTTCGCCCGTGGAACGGACGGGACGTCTGCGTGATTCTCGGACATGACAAGCCGGACGATCCCCGTTGGCACATAGCCCGCAAGCACGGCTATCTCAGCGCGGGCGGTCGAAAGCGGCTGCGCAACCTCGAGGAGGGACAGCGCGTCTTCGCTTACGTGAGCGGAGCCGGCTACGTGGGCATCGGCCAGATCACCGGCGAGATGATCCCGGCGCGAGACGCACAGGTCGACGTAGACGGGCAACGCCAACCGCTACTCGATCAGCCGGACATCAACTCAGCGTGGTGGAGGCAGAATGCCGCGTCGGAGGATCCAGAGGTGATCGAGATGGTCGTTGCTGTGAAGTGGCTGGCAACGCGGCCCGTCGGGGAGGCCTTCTTGGAGAAGAATCTCTTCACCCCGCGGCAGACCCTCTGCAAGCTGCGCCACACGCCCACAATCGAGACCGTCGAGTCGGCGTTCGGACTCAACGAGGCGACGAAGTAGCCGCGGCGATCTCTCGGTGGGGAGTCCGATGGAGTTGGCCTCCCCCAAATCAGGACGATACAATGTGGCATGTTTCCTTGGTTTGTTCTTGTCCAGAATGCATCTACTCGGCCACAGTGACCCCCAACCGTGAACCGACCATGGGCAAACTTAGCAAAATGACCCTCAATCCAGAACCACGTCACTAGAGCTGAGCCTCGAATGGCTGAAACAATGCTATACCGGTCTTGGTAAGTTCTATATCAATCCAAGGCGGCATGTCGGAAAGTTCTTCGCTCTCAATTATGTATGCAAAACGGTATTCCCTTTGATGGCGATACATGTTGACCTTTCGGAACCAGCGACCAATGATTGCGTCACCCACGTTAAGCAGCTCCTTCGACGTCTGTGACACAGGCTTGTCATCGGTGAGGTACTTCACCGGGCCCCAAGCTGATTGAATTCGGTGCTCTCGAACTTGTTTGGTTGCCAGCCAGCGCTTGATGCCCCATTCCACTTCAAACTTCAAACAAGACACATCTGTCGAACAAGTCCATTCCTTGTCTTCTGCAGACAATGAAGAGACGAGCTCTCGCCACTGGTCCGGATTCTTGGGCAGGAGCGAGAAGCAGAGCAGATACGGTACTTCTCCGATTCTGTCGGTGATATCAATATCATACTCATACGCTCGTTTCTCACCCGCTCGGACCTCGCGAAGTTCAATGATCTGATCGCCTTCAATAAGATGGTCGGCGTGACGTATTCGAACATCTATCGGCAAATCCCTCAACCAATGGCCGATCTTCTGATCATCATCCGACTCGCAGCTCACATTGCCTTTGAGTGTGGTGCGTCGAAGGCCTTCGTAAGGGTCGGTGATGCCATCGCTAGCTTCAATCCTGCGAAATTCCGAAGCACGCCGTAGCCTGACGATACCGCCAGTCGCTTGCGGAAGGTACTGCGATTCCCAGGCTCGGACCAGTTGAGGCATATAATCTCCTTCGCTGGAATCCCAAGTAGACTACCAGCACAGTGGCTTGCTGGACTCCAGCAAGATCGCGGAGGGTTTGGTTAGGACGGGTGATCTGACGCCGCCATTGGCATGTGGCGTAGAGCCGGTCGTGTCCTGGACTCAGCGAAAGCGGCGGGGAGGGACCGCGGCACTCAGATCTTCAAAGGTCAGCTATGGCCACGCTCTCAACTGGCATCAGACCGTTTCGTGGAAGTCGTGGGTGCTGCCGCCGAGTTCTTCCAGTCGTGCGCGGGCCAGGTGCTCGAGCCGTCGGGACTGCACCCATAGCGTTTGGCGGATGCCGAGTTTCACTTGCCGCTCGCTGATCACGCGTGCCAGATCAGCGATGGTGCGGGCGCGGCGGGCGAGGCGAAGGTCAGGATGTTCACGGCCCTGCCGCGCGTCGTCGGGCAGGAGCGCTCCGCGCACTGACGGCGGCAAGTCGATCAGCTCCGTCCTGGTGATCTCGCCCTCGTTGAGCACGGCGCGGAATTTCGACTTGGCGAGCGCCTCCTGGTAGACCGTGAACTCGGCCCGGTCGAGCGTGTCGCCCACGTCTCGGCCCTCCAAGTCCCAGAACGGCCACATCTCCACCTCGGCGACCTCGAAGGGGTCGAGCACCCGCATCGCCACGGCGTCGGTGCGCTGGTTCGTGAGATGGCGGCGTATCCGCGTGCGGATCTTCTCAGTGGTCTGCCCGACGTAGATCGGCTCGTCGTCGTAGTCGATGAACAGGTAGACGCCGCGGGTGCAGTCGCCCGCTCGCCGCCCGAGCGGATCGGTGAGGTCGAGCAGGCGCGTCACACCTGCATAGAGCGCATCGACCTCTGGGGGCGACTCGGAGGTCAAGCCGCGAGCCTCGTCAGCCAGTTCTCGGCGAGCCACTCGATGACGGGCACGCACACGGCGTCGCCGAGCGCGAACATGGCCTGGCGGTCCGACACGGCGTCATAGCGCAGCGCCTCGGCGCCCTGGAGGCGGGCGTACTCCTCGACGTTCATCCAGCGCACGTCGAAGTCGCCGCGCCCCACCCGCACCAGCGCCTGCCGGGACGACCCGCCCCGGGTCGTGCGCAGCGCGCCGGCGATCTCGTCGCTGCGGACCTCCCAGACAGCGCGCCCGTTGCGAGTCCGACGGTACGCGCCGAGGCACCGCACCCGGGAGTCGCTGCGCCAGGAGTCGACCCGGCCGCGCTGCAACGGCGACAGCGAGGCGAGGAAGCCGTCGCGGCGATCGGGCGGCCACCAGTCGCCGTCGGGGCCGGCGACGTCCGCCAGCCTCAGCGCAGCGCCGTCAGGGGCCGCCGGGAGCGCGGGCTGCGACCCCCGCGCCCCCAGCAGGAAGACGCGGGGACGGCTCTGGGGCACGAAAGAGGCGGCATCGATGACGGCGGACTCCACCGCATAGCCGAGCGCTTCGAGCATCCCCACGACCCTCGCGAAGTCCCGGCCACCGTTCACGGTGCGGAACCCGGGCACGTTCTCGACGATCACCGCCCGAGGCCGGCGTTCGCCCATCTCGGCGAGGATGCGGCAGAACTCGACGATCAGCCCGGACTCGGCGCCTCCGAGCCCGGCCAGGTTGCCCGCCAGGGACATGTCCACACACGGGAACGACGCCGTGGCGACCTCGGCGTCCGGGATGTCGTCGCCGCGCAGGTTGCGGATGTCATCGACCACGAGCGTCTCGTCCCCCCAGTTGGCGCGGTAGAGAGCCGCCTTGGTCCGGTCAATGTCGTTGGCGAAGACGGTCCTCACGCCCACGCTCTCCAACCCGGCCCGCATCAGGCCCATCCCCGCGAAGAACTCGGCGGACCTCATACGGCGGCGAGACCCAATGGAACCGGCCGCGGCGGTGTCGTCGTCAGGGAGCATGTCGAACCGCCGAGCGGGGGGTGATCCTCGAACGTGGCCAGCGCTACGCGCCTCGTGCTTCACGACCCTATAGCAGCACAGGGGTGCGACACGCGGATAGGACCTGCGGCCCCGGGCGGCACCCTTCCGCGGGTACCGCGCTCACCTCACTGTGCCGCAGAGAGGGGGCACCGTCCTCAACGACGGCTGTGGGCGCGCTGGGGTTCTGGGCCGTGGAGAAGATGGATCCCGGCGACCCGCGCTCCCGGTACGTGGGGCGCTTCCTGGACGCCGTTCGGCCGGTACGGTCGGCGGAGTCGGCTGGACCCGCCGTCTGCCCCGCCAGAGCGTGGGATACTGGCCCAGGTGGCTGACGAGGCGGTACCGGGGTCTTCGCGCCGGGCACCGGCGCACGCCGGCTCCTGGGCCTTGGACGAGGCGGTCCGGCGGTCGATGGTCGCGAATCGCAGTCGGGACACCAAGCCGGAGCTGCGTGTGCGGTCCGCCGTCCACCGGCGCGGCCTGAGGTACCGGGTGTCAGTTCGGCCGATCCCGGAGTTGCCGCGAACGGCGGACATGGTGTTCCGGCCGGCGAAGGTCGCTGTGTTCATCGACGGCTGCTTCTGGCACGGCTGTCCCGAGCACTACGTCCAGCCGAGGACGAACGCCGACTACTGGTCAGCGAAGATCGCGCGGAACAAGGGGCGGGACTCTGACACCGACCAGCGACTTGGGGACGCGGGATGGACCGTGCTTCGCTACTGGGAACACGAACCCATCGAAGAAGTGGCCGAAGACATCATCAGCACCGTCAACGCATCTCGGAAGAGCTGAGCGCACCGCCGACAGGCAGTCTCCTACGAGTAGACGACCAGCGACTCCACGCGCCGGCCCTCGAGGCGGAACCGGCCGTGCAGGAACGCCAGCTCGACGAAGAAGGCGCAGCCTGCGACTTGCCCCCCGGCCTCTTCGACGAGGTCGCAGGTCGCCCGGGCGGTGCCGCCGGTGGCCAGCACGTCGTCCACGACGAGCACGCGTGCGCCCGGCGCGAAGGAGTCCAGGTGCATCTCGAGGCTGTCGCTGCCGTACTCCAGCTCGTAGGTCACGCCCACGGTCGCCGCCGGAAGCTTCCCCGGCTTGCGCACGGCGGCGAACCCGACGCCGAGGCGTTCGGCCACCGGGATGCCGAAGATGAAGCCGCGCGCCTCCGCCGCGGCCACCGCCTCGACGCCGGCACCGGCGAAGCGCTCCGCCAGCGCGTCGGCGCAGGCCCTGAAGGCACCGGGGTGCGCCAGCACGGGCGTGATGTCCTTGAAGCCGATCCCGGCGACGGGGAAGTCCGGGATCTCCCGGACCAACTTCCGCCAGAGGGCCTCGGCCTCGCAGGCGTCCGTCATCCGACGGTCCCCATACCCGGGAACCTCCTCACTTGCGGCGCTTCTTGGCCGGCCGCGCCGGATGGGTGCGGGTCGTGGTCACACCTGACCGCCCCACCGGTCCGCTGCCCGGCCGCTTGGCGCGCGGCGCGGCGGCCACGGGGCGGCGCTCACTGGCAGCCAGCCGCTGCCCCGGCCGCTCGCCGGTGACCCACACGTGCAGCCAGGCCACCAGCGGCGACGCCACGAACAGCGACGAGTACGTGCCGGCCAGCAGACCCACCAGCAGCGCTATCGAGAACTCCTGCAGCGTCACCGCGCCGAGCGCGAAGCGGCCGATGATCAGCAGCGACAGCACCGGCATAACCGACGTGATGGTGGTGTTGATCGAGCGCATGAACACCTCGTTGACCGAGCGGGTGACGATCTCGAAGTACGGGTCCTTGCGGGTGCGGGCGTTGCCGCGGATCTTGTCGAAGACGACCAGCGTGTCGTACAGGGAGTACCCCAGAATCGTGAGGAAGGCAATGACAGTCGCCGGCGTCACCTCGAAACCGAACAGCGCATAGAACCCGACGGTGACGAGGATGTCGTGGCCGACCGCCACGAGGGCCGACACCGCCATCTTCCACTCCATCCGCAGCCAGATGTAGACGGCGATGACGATGAAGAACACGATGAGCGCCAGGCGCGCCTTGCTGGTGATCTCGGCGCCCCAGGACGGGCCGACCGCCGAGAAGGAGATGTCGTTGGGACTGATGCCGCCCAGTTCGGCCAGCGCGGCTGAGACGGCGGCGACCTCGGCGGTGTTGGTGGCGGCGACCTCGGCGCGCACGCGCACGACGCCTCCGCCGAGCTCCTGGATGCGGGCGTCGGCCTGCCCCACCGTCGCCAGGGCCTCGCGGACCTCGGCGATCGAGTGGTTGCCCAGCGGCGCCTCCCAGAACGTGCCGCCCTCGAACTCGATGCCCAGGTTCAGGCCCCGGAAGATCCAGGCGCCCCCGGCGATGAGGAGCACGACGACCGACAGCACCACCGACCGGCGCCAGAGGCGCTCGAAGTCCAGGTTGACCTGGTTGGAGTACATGCGCCGCAGGCCACCTCGCAGCGTCGTGGGTCGGTGGTTCATGATCGGGCCTTGCCGGTGGCCGGGGTGGCGTCGCGCGGCGCCGCCGGATCCGCCGCGGCCGCCGCCACGACCGTCGCCATCCCCACCAGCGCCGGGCGGTGCGCGCTCCAGCGGGCCAGGCCCCGCACGACCGGGCGCAGGAAGAAGTACGTGGCCACCAGGTCCAGGATCGAGGCGATAGCCAGCATGGCGGCGAATCCGCGCACCGAGCCGATCGTGAGCAGCCAGAGGATGCCGGCCCCGATGAGCGTGGCCAGGTTCGCCCAGAAGATCGTCCGGAACGCCACCGGGAACGCCTGGTCGACCGAGCTGCGCAGGGTTCGGCCGCCGAGCACGTCTTCCTTGAGGTGCTCGAAGTAGACCACGTTGGAGTCCAGCGACACACCGATCGCCACGATCAGGCCGGTCACGCCGGCCAGCGTCAGCGCCAGCCCCCGGGTCTCGGACAGGAACGACAGGATCACCCACAGCAGCACGCCCGACACCATCAGGCTGCCGAGCGCGGCGGCGCCCAGGAACCGGTAGTAGGCCAGCATGTACAGCGCCACCAACCCCAGACCCACGATGCCGGCGATGAGTCCGGCCTGCAGGGCGTCGCGGCCCAGCGTGGCCGAGACGGTGCGCACCAGGCCGCTCTCGGCGGGGTCCTCGAACACCAGCGGCAGGGCGCCGTAGTCCAGCACCAGCGCCAGGTCGCGCGCCTCGGCCTCATTGAAGGCGCCGGTGATGTTGATGCGGTCGCGCTCGAACGCCCGGGCGTTGACGACCGGCGCCGACTCGACGACGCCGTCCAGCACGATGCCGAGCTGGCCGGTGGGGCACAGCAGGGGATCGGGGCCCTCGTAGTAGCAGGCGCGGGCGGCGGCGTTGAACCTGTCGATGCCCTCGGCGCCTTCGAGGGCGGTGACCTGCACGTTCCACTGGGCGAACTCCAGGACCGGCGTGGCGCTCTCGAGGGCGGCGCCGGTGACCAGCGCCGGACCCAGCAGGAAGTGGAAGACCTGCCCGCCGGCGTCCGGCCGACCGGGCAGGATCACCACCGAGTCGGCGTCGTCGTCCGCGGCGCCGGTGAGGGCGCCCTCGAGCAGGTCCTCGACGGTCAGTTCGCCGGGCTCGTCGGCGCCGCTGGCATCGTCGGCCGCGTCGGCTGTGGCGGACTCGTCCGATTCCTCGAGGGAGGCCCCGTAGGCCTCGATCTCGGCGCGGGACACGGCACGGGCCAGCAGGGGCCGGAAACGCAGCTCGGCGGTCTGCCCCACGAGCGCGATCGCCCGCTCCTGGTCGTCCACGCCGGGCAACTGCACCACGATGTTGCCGCCCTGCACGGTGATGTCGGGCTCGGCCACGCCGAGGGCGTCGACGCGGTTGCGGACGATCTCCAGCGCCTGCTCGAGCGCCTCGGGCGTGATCTCGGTCTCGCCGGGCACCGGGCGCAGCACCACCTCGACGCCGCCCTGCAGGTCGAGGCCCAGCAGCGGCTCCTGGTGCGTCACCAGGTTCCCGACGAGCAGGCCGACGGCAACGACGACGACGGCGACGAGGGACCGGTTGCGGCGCAGGCCGGACAGCAGGCGCTGCACTGTGGCGAGGAGCGCGTCGAGCGAGTCGGGTGAGTCCCTCGTTACGGTCCTCCAAGCGGACAGCAGGCGCCCAATCATCGACGTCACCGGATCCTCGACGACGACTCGAGGGCGACCAAGAGCGACATCCGCGACCGCACCTCGCCCGGCGACGAATCAGTTCGAACCCTCGTCCTCCCAGTCGTGGTAGGTGATCCGTTCGGCGATCGAGTCCCGCGTGACCTTGATGCGGACATTGTCGGCCACGTCCACGAGGACGGTCTGCTCGTCGAAGCTGTGGATCCGGCCGTAGACGCCGCTCGACATCAGCACCTCGTCACCGACCTCGAGCTTGGAGAGCATCTCCCGGCGGTTCTTCGCCCGCCTCTGCTGCGGCCGCAGCAACACGAGCCAGAGCAGCGCCATGATGATGATGAGCGGCAGGAAGCCACCGAATCCGCCGCCGCCCCCGTCCTCGGAAGTGGTCGTGCATGCCTGCGCGACGAGCAGGATCAGGAGGAATAGAAAGCTGCGCACGTCACCCGCCTTGTGGTTCGGTTTAGGTGGTTCGGTTGTGGTCGCGTCGACGCCGGATCGAACCGGGCACGGTGCCCAAGGCTAGCCCGTCGGCGGTCGTGTGACGATCCGGCCCGGCTGCGCGCCGCGGGGTCCTTCAGCGCGCCCAGACGGCTCGAACGGCCGCGGCGTGCGCCCCGAATCGGTCCTCGGCGATGGCGCGCCGCGTCGCCTGCATCAGGTCGAACAGCCAGGCCAGGTTGTGCATCGTCAGGATCCTCGTGGCGGCCGTCTCGCCGACCATCAGCAGGTGACGCAGGTAGGCACGCGACCAGCGACCGGCCGGGTCGTTCGCCAGCGCCGGATCCAGCGGCCCGTCGTCGCGGGCGAAGCGGGCGTTGGGGAGGTTGAGACGCCCCTCGGAGGTCAGGACGGTGCCGTGGCGAGCCAGGCGGGTCGGCAACACGCAGTCGAACATGTCCACCCCCACGCTCACCGCCTCGAGGATGCTCAACGGGTCGCCGACGCCCATGAGGTAGCGGGGGCGGTCGGCGGGAAGCAGTTCGGTGGTGGCCGCCAGCGGCTCGAGTCGCTCGTGGCGCTCCTCGCCCACCGAGAGCCCGCCGATGGCGTAGCCGTCGAAGCCGACCTCGAGCGTCCGGGCCGCGCTGGTGCGTCGCAGGTCCACCTCCAGTCCGCCCTGCACGATGCCGAACTGCGCCTGTGCCGGGGGCGCCATCGATCGGTGCGCGGCGCGGGCGCGGGCCGCCCAGGCGGCGGTCCGGTCCACGGCGGCCTCGATGACGGGGCGCGGCGACGGCAGCGGCGGGCACACGTCCAGCACCATGGCGATGTCGGAGCCCAGCAGCGCCTGCAGCTCGACGGCCCGCTCGGGGGTGAGGGTGTGGGTGCTGCCGTCGTAGGTGGAGCGGAAGGTGGCGCCCCGGTCGTCCAGCTTCGGCTCCAGGCTCATCACCTGGTAGCCGCCGGAGTCGGTCAGGATGTGGCCCGACCAGTCCATGAACCGGTGCAGGCCGCCGCGCTCGGCGATCAACTCCGCCCCGGGACGCAGCATGAGGTGGTAGGTGTTGGCGAGCACCACGGCGGCACCGAGGTCTTCGAGGTCGGCAGTGGTGAGGGTGCGCACCGCCCCGCGGGTCCCCACCGGCATGAACGCCGGCGTGATGAAGGATGCCCGCGGCGTGCGGACCTCGCCGGTTCGGGCTCCGCCGCAGCGGGCGGTCTCGGTGAAGCTCAGCATCTCGCCCCAACGCCCGCTCGCGAGCACAGCCTGCTCACCAGCATGGCGTCGCCGAAGGATCCGAACCGGTAACCGGACTCGAGGGCGATCTCGTAGAGCCTCCGCCAGCGCTCGCCCACGAACGCCGCCAGCAGGCACAGCAGGCTCGAACGCGGCAGGTGGAGGTTGGTGAGCAGCACGTCGGTGACCGCGAAGGGGTACGGATACCGGATGAAGAGGTCGCTGCACCCCGCCAGATCGCCGCTGGCCGCCGCCGTCTCCAGGGCACGGACGACCGTGGTGCCCACCGCCACCACCCGGCGGGCCTCGCCGCAGGCCGCCCAGGTCTCGGGCGGGACGGTGTAACGCTCGCTGTGCATCACGTGGTCCTCGAGCCGCTCCGCGGTGATCGGGCGGAACGTGGCGACGCTGATCCCCAGGTCGAGGGGTGCCACGCCGATCCCGGCGGTCCTGAGTTCGGCCAGCACCTGCTCACTGAGATGCAGACCAGCCGTGGGGGCGGCGGCGGAGCTGGGGCGGCGGGCGTAGATCGTCTGGTAGCGCTCGGCCGGCACCGGGTTGTGCACATACGGCGGCAGCGGCACCTCGCCCAGCTCCTCCAGCAGCGCCGAGATGCTGCGGTGGGCGAGGGCGGTGACCTGGCGGGTGCCGTCGGGCTCGGCCGCCTCGACCCGCAGCACGTCCCGCCCGGCGGCATCCCGCAGCACCGTCTCGGGCGGCACCCGTCGCCCGGGCCGCACCAGGGCTTCGGCGGTGACCTCCGGCCCCGGCGTGGTCACCAGTACCTCGACGCGTCCGCCGGTCGGCTTGCGCAGGTGCATGCGGGCGGGCGCCACGCGGGTGTCGTTGACGACCACGGTGTCGCCGGGGCGCAGCAGGCGCGGCAGGTCGCGCACCCGGCGATGCTGGACCTCGTCGTCGTTCCCCCCGTCGACGAGCAGCCGGGCGTCGTGGCGCGGCTCGACGGGTTCCTGCGCCACCGCCTCGGGCGGCAGCGCGTACTCCACTTCGCCGGTGCGCATCAATCGAACAGGCCGGGGGGGCTCTCTTGGTCGGCGTCGGCTCCGGCGTCGGCGAACCCGCCCGCCGCCGGCTGCCCGCTGGGCGGCTCGAGCCCCAGATGCTCCCAGGCGGCCGGCATGGCCACGCGCCCGCGCGGGGTGCGCATCATGAGCCCCTGGGTGATCAGGAACGGCTCGTAGACCTCCTCCACCGTCTCGGCGGGCTCGCTGACGCTGATGGCCAGGGTGGACAGGCCCACCGGTCCCCCGCCGAAGCCGCGGCAGAGGGCGTCCAGCACGGCGCGGTCCTGGCGGTCCAGCCCGCGGCCGTCCACCCCGAAGACCGCCAGGGCCTCCTCGGCGGTGGCCTCGTCGACGCGCCCGTCGCCCTCGACCTGCGCGAAGTCCCGCACCAACCGCAGCAGCCGGTTGGCGATGCGCGGCGTGCCCCGCGCCCGGCGAGCGATCACCGATCCGGCGACCAGTGTGATGTCCACACCCAGGATGCCGGCGGTGCGAGCCACGATCTGCTCGAGTTCGTCGGGCGGGTAGAAGTCCAGCCGAGCCGTGAAGCCGAAGCGGTCCCGCAGCGGGCCGGTGATCATCGAGACCCGCGTCGTGGCCCCGATGAGCGTGAACCGGGGCAGGTCCAGCGGGATCGAGCGGGCCGCCGGACCCTTGCCCAGCACGATGTCCACCCTGAAGTCCTCCATCGCCGGGTAGAGGACCTCCTCCACGGCGCGGCTCAGCCGGTGGATCTCGTCGATGAAGAGCACGTCGCCCTCGCCGAGTTTGGTCAGGATGGCGGCGAGGTCTCCCGCCCGCTCCAGCGCCGGCCCGGAGGTGGTCTGCTGCGCCACCCCCATCTCGGCGGCCACGATCCCCGCCAGGGTCGTCTTGCCCAACCCCGGGGGCCCCGCGAACAGCAGGTGCTCGGTTGTCTGGCCACGCTCGCGCGCCGCGCCGCAGATGATGCCGAGGTGCCGCTTCAGCTCGGTCTGGCCCACGAAGTCGTCCAGCCGCACCGGCCGGATACCGAGCCGGTCGGCGTGCTCGTCGCGCCGCTCGACGCCATCGGCGTCTGCCGCCAGCACCTCGGTCCGCATCGCCGTCTCCCGCGGTCGGCGCGACCGGCCCGGCTAGCGGGTGCCCGCCAGCTGCTGCAGAGACTCGCGCAGCAGCTCGGAGGGATCCCCGTCGGCGGGCAGTCCCGACACCACCCGGTTGACCTCGTCGTCGCGATAACCCAGTTGCCCCAACGCGGCCCGGACGTCGCTGTGGGGACCGCTGGAGGGGATTCCCGCGACGGGGGCCACCGCAGCGAACTCCGGCACCCCCAGGCGCGCCTGCAACTCGACCAGCAGGCGCTGCGCGGTCTTGGCCCCGACCCCCGGGACCAGGCACAGCGCGTCGATGTCGCCTGCCGCCAGCAGCCCCTGCAGCGCCGCCGGGCCGTGGACACCGAGAATCGAGAGGGCCAGCGCGGGCCCCACGCGGTTGGCGCCCAGCATCGCCTCGAAGCAGCGCAACTCGGCGGGCGACCCGAAGCCGTAGAGCATCTCGGCGTCCTCACGCACGTAGTGGTGGACGTACAGCAACACCTCGCTGCCCAACGGCCCGACGGCCCGCCGGGCGGCCTCCCCCACCGTCACCCGGTAGCCGATGCCCCCCACCTCCACCAGCAGCTCGTCGCCGTGGCGGTCCAGCAGGCGGCCGCGCAGTGATCCGATCACCGCGCCGGCAGGGGTGCCGTCCCCGCAGCGGCCGGCGACTGCGCCAGATGGCAGAGGGCCACCGCGGCGGCGTCGGACACGTCGGCGGGACGCAGCGGCTCGGGCAGACCCAACAGCATCTGCACCATCTGGGCCACCTGGTCCTTGCCGGCCGCTCCGTCGCCGCACACGGCCTGCTTGACCTGGTTCGGGGAGTACTCCACCACCTCACAACCCGCGGCCACCGCCTCGGCCATGACCACACCGGCCGCCTGCCCCACGCCCATCGCGGTGCGCACGTTCACCTGGAACAGCACCCGCTCGAGTGCCACCACCGCCGGGGTCAACTCGGCCAGGAGGCCGCGAATCTCGCGCTGCAGCACCGCCAGCCGCCGCGGCACCGGCTCGTGCGGCGGCGTGGTGATGACACCCGCCACCAGGGCCGTGGTGTCTGCCCCGCGACCGGACACGCAGCTGTAGCCGCAACGCGAGAGACCAGGATCTATACCGAGAACGAACACTCGTACGAGGTTAGACGGAGGCGGCCAGACCCTGGAGGATTTCGTCGGGAATGTCGAAGTTGGCGTGTACCCCCTGGACGTCGTCGTGATCGTCCAACTCGCCGATGAGGCGCAGCACCGATCGGGCCTGATCGGTCGACGTCACGGGCACCGCCTGCGTCGGCAGCATCGTGGACTCGGCGTTCTCCACGGCGATCTCGGCGGCCTCGAGCGCCGCGGTCACCGCCGGCAGATCCGTCGGCGCGCAGGTCACCCGCCAGGTGTCGCCCTCGTCGACGATGTCCTCGGCCCCGGCGTCGAGGGTGGCCATCATCAACTCCTCCTCATCGACGGCTCGGGCAACGGTGATCACCCCGCCTCGGCGGAACTGCCAGGCGACCGCCCCCGGTTCCGCCAGCGAGCCCCCGTGCGCCCGGAACAGGGCGCGGACCTCCGAAGAGGTGCGGTTGCGGTTGTCGGTCAGCACCTCGACGTAGAGCGCCACCCCCGCCGGGGCGTACCCCTCGTAGGTGAACGGCTCGTAGGCGACCCCCTCCAGCTCGCCGGTGCCCCGCTTGATGGCCCGCTCGATGGTGTCCAGCGGCACCGAGGCGTCGCGCGCCTTCTGGTACATGGTCCGCAGCGTGGGGTTGCCGTCGAGATCGCCGCCGCCGGCGCGGGCGGCCACCTCCACCTGCCGGATGAGGCGGGCGAAGAGCTTCCCCCGTCGCTTGTCGGCGGCTCCCTTGCGGTGCTTGATGGTGGCCCATTTGGAGTGACCCGACATCTACGCCATCTCCTCGCAGAACAGGCGGTGCAGGCGCGGATCGCCCGACAGCTCGGGGTGGAACGTACATCCCCAGGCGCGACCCTCGCGGCACAGCACGGGATGGCCGTCGAGGCGGGCCAGCACCTCCACCCCCGGTCCGGCGCGCTCCACGATCGGCGAGCGGATGAAGACCGCCGTCATGGGCGACGGACCCAGCGCTGCGATCGGCAGGTCGGCCTCGAAGGACTCGGTCTGGGACCCGTAGGCGTTGCGGCGTGCCGAGATGTCGAGGGCGCCGAAGCAGTGCTGGTCGTCCCGCCCGTCGCTGACCTCCGCTGCCAGCAGGAGCAGACCGGCACAGGTTCCGAGCGTGCTCATGCCGCCGGCGAGACGCTCCGCCAGGGGCCCGGTGAGGCCGTTGGCGTCGAGCATCATCGAGATCGTCGTGGACTCCCCGCCCGGCAGGATCAACCGGTCCACGTCGGCGAGTTCGTCGGGTCGGCGAACCGGTACGGCGGCGGCCCCGATGCGCCGCAGAGCCGCCAGGTGCAGTTCTGCGGCGCCCTGCAGCGCCAGCACGCCGACCTTCAAGAATCCGCCTTCACGGGTCGGCCTACCAACCCCGCTCGGCCAGCCGGGTCTCCAGGTTGCCCAACTCGAGTCCGGGCATCGCCTCGCCGAGGCCGCGGCTCACCTTCAGCAGGATGGCGGGATCGTCGAAGTTGGTGGTTGCCTCCACGACCGCCTTGGCGCGCGCCGCCGGGTTGTCGCTCTTGAAGATGCCCGAACCCACGAACACGGCCTCGGCGCCCAGCTGCATGACCAGCGAGGCGTCGGCGGGGGTGGCGACGCCTCCCGCACAGAACAGCGGCACCGGCAGCCGGCCCACCTCGGCGAGCTCCCGCACCAGCGCCACCGGCGCCTGCAGCCGCTTCGCCCAGTCGTACAGCTCGGCGCTGTCGGCGACGGTGATCCGGCGGATGTCGCCGGTGATGGAGCGGAGGTGGCGCACCGCCTCGATGATGTTGCCGGTGCCGGCCTCGCCCTTGGAGCGGATCATCGCCGCACCCTCCGATATCCGCCGGAGCGCCTCGCCGAGGTTCGTGGCGCCGCAGACGAAGGGGACCGTGAACTGCCACTTGTCGATGTGGTGAGCCTCATCGGCGGGCGTCAGCACCTCGCTCTCGTCGATGTAGTCCACGCCGAGGGCCTCGAGCACCTGCGCCTCGGCGAAATGGCCGATGCGGGCCTTGGCCATCACCGGGATGGTGACCGCCTCGACGATGGACTCGATGATCTCCGGCGGGCTCATGCGCGCCACGCCGCCGTCGCGGCGGATGTCGGCCGGCACACGCTCGAGGGCCATCACGGCCACAGCCCCGGCGTCCTCGGCGATCCGGGCGTGCTCCGCGGTGACGACGTCCATGATGACGCCGCGCTTGAGCATCTCGGCGAGGCCGCGCTTGACCCGCATGGTGCCCTGGGCACGCCCCAGCGGGGCGGGTGGGGCCGTTGCGTTGGCGTCGGAAGGGTCGGCGGCGGAAGTCATGGTTCCAGTGTACGACGCGGCGCTTGGCTCACGGTCGGCGACGGCGCCGGCGCGGGCCGCTCACAAGTCGCCGAGGACCGTGATCCGGTCCGCCACACCGACCCGCCGGCGGCCCGGTCCGAGCGCCTCGTGCATCCAGAGATGGCGGATCGCCGGCGAGCGACGCCTCAGCCGGGCCGCGCTCTCCTCCATGCGGGCCAGCGCACCCACCACCCCGGGCGGGAACCGTGTCAGCTGCGCCGCGCTGACGTCCGCCGCCACGACCCGCGCTCCGTCGAGACGCCGCGACGACCAGGACGCCCCGAAGGGACCGCCCAGCAGCGCCAGGGCGCACAGCCGGGTGTCGCGGCGCGCGGTGCCGTCGGCGATGCGCGCCAGCAGGTGGGCCACCGTGCCTTCCAGCTCCACCGGGGCCAGGACGTCCAGCAGCCCGGTGGTCACCGCCACGGTGGCGGTGCGGGGGCCGCGCCCATAGGCCAGCGCACCGCAGGCCTCGTCGTCGATCACCGCCAGCCGGGGCACGGGCAGGCCGGCGCCGAGACACAGCGCCTCGACGTACACCTCCATCCGTTCGGCCTCGGCGGCGAGTGGGGGCCGCGCCCCGGCCAGACGCCCCGCGATGCGGCCCGCCGACAGCAGCGCGGCGGCAATCGAGACCGCCAGGGCGCCGACGACGGCCACGACGATGATCAGCAGCGTCACGCCAGCACCCTCTCGTAGACGGCGGCGTAGCGCTCGGCGAGCCGGTCCATCGAGAACTGCTCGGCCCGCTCGATGCCCCGGGTCACCAGGTCGCCCGGTGTCGCCAGCACCTCCCGGAGCGCCCCGGCGAGGCGCTCGGCGTCCCCGGGCGGCACCAGCGAGGCCTCGACCCCCGCACGCGCCACGCGGGTGTAGCCGGGAATGTCGGTGGCCACGATCGCCGTCTCGGCCGCCATCGCCTCCAGCAGCACGACGCCGAAGGACTCGCCGTGCAGCGAGGGCGCGCAGAACACGTCGGCGCCGCAGAGACGGCTGATCTTCTCGTCCTCGCTGAGGCGACCCAGCCACCTGATGCGGCGGTCATTGGCCGTGAGCCTCCGGAGGGTCTCGGTCTGGGGACCCTCGCCCCCGACCCACAGCACCACATCGGCCGGCAGCCTGCGCATGGCCGCCAGCAGCACGTCGAGGCCCTTGCGAGGCTCGTGGCGACCCACGAAGAAGATCGTGGGGCCTTCGGTGGGGTGCGGCTTGGTCTGGCGGAAACGCTCCACGGGGACACCGTTGAACAGCACCTCGTAGATCCCACCCAGGTGGCGGCGGGCCAGATCTGCGGCCTCGGCGGACACGGCGCCCCGCCAATCCAGGCGATTGCAGACCCAACGCAGCACCGGCGAGACGTTCTCGTAGGCGGCGGACCCCCCGGCGGCGTGGAAAGTGGCCACCAGCGGGGCGCGCTTGGAGACCAGGGCGGCGAGCGAGGGCGCCGGCACCAGCGGCTCGTGGACGTGCAGGAGGTCGAAGCGCTGATCCCGCAGCACCGCGTAGCTGCGCTGGAACGCCGGGATGTCGAAGGCGATCGGCGCGAAGGACCCGTTCGCGGCGATGAAGAGCGAGTTGCCGATGGGGATGATGTCGGGCTCGGGCGGGGGGCCGTCGCAGGGGCCCAGCAGGCTCACCGCCAGGCCGCGGCGCCGCAGGGCGCGTGCCAGGTAGAGGGCCTGCATCTGCACGCCGCCGGGAAGGGTGAAGCTGTAGGGGCTGATCATCCCCACGCGCACGGAACTCACGCTAGCGGGAGCGCGCGCCGGCGGTAGCGCCGGACCCGGAGCGCAACGCAGCCACGGCCTCGCGATCGCTCGGCCAATTGGGTTGCATCAGGTGCCACTGCGTCGGGGCGGGACGGATCATGTCCTCCAGCAGATGGGCCAGATCCTGGGTGGCCTCGGCGACGACCTGGCGCAGGCGGCCCTCCCGGCTGACCAGGACCGGCGGGTAGGTCTTGGCGTGGCACTTCCCGCCGCGCCGCCGCACCACGACACCCACGATCGGCGATCCGGTGCGCCGGGCCAGCACTGCCGCGCCGCCCGGCAGCGTGGTGGTCTCGCCGAAGAACTCCACCTCCACGCCGCCGCCGCCGATGTCCCGGTCGGTGAGCAGGCACACCACGTGACCGTCGTGGAGAGCGTGCGTGAGCGCGCCGAGCGCGCCCGGGCCGGCCGGCACGATCTCCATGCCGATCCGGCGGCGGAACCGCTCCATCCAGGCGAACAGCTCGGGGTGCTCGATGGTTTCGACGACCGCGGTGACCTTGGTCCCGGGCCGCTGCGCCAGCCATACCCCCGCCCACTCCCAACTCCCCACGTGCGGCAGCGCCAGGATGGCGCCCGGCCCCATGCGCAGGGCGTCGGAGATGTTGTCGTAGTCCTCGAAGGTGAAACCGGCGTCCACCTCCGCCGGCGAGGCGGCCGCCAGCCGGGCGCAATCCACGTAGTAGCGGCCATAGGCGACGAAGGTCTCACGCACGGCGCGGCGCAAGGCGGCCCCGCTGGGCGCGGCACCGTCCGGGGCGGTGCGGCGCAGGTTGCGTTCCACGATGAGCCGCTGCTCGCTGCGCCGCAGCGCCAGGGCGCCGGCAAGCAGCCGGGTCCCGCCGTCGACCAGCCAGTCCGGCAACAGCGGCAGGAACCTGGCACCGAGCCGGTACTGCTCCAGCACCAGACGGTGCCGCAGCCGCGCCCGCAGGCCCGAACCGCGCCGCACGCGCCCGCTCAGAACTGCCGCCAGATCTTGGCGAAGCGCTGCACGACGGTGACCAGCGTGAGCCCCAGCAGCGCCCACAGCACGTACGGCAGCCAGGCCACCACGAGCAGCCCGAAGCACAGCACCACGAACCGCTCGGCGCGTTCGGCCAGCCCGCCGCGGGCGTCGAGCCCGAGCGACTCGGCCTTGGCGCGCAGGTACGAGACGAACTGCCCCGAGGCCAGCACAGCCACCGGCAGCAGAGCCAGAACCCCGTCGTCGAGCAGGTGATAGGTGAGCGCCCCCAGGATCAGCGTGTCGGAGATCCGATCGCACACCGAGTCCAGGAACGCGCCGCGGGTGCTGACCGTCCCGGCGGCCTTGGCGACCGGGCCGTCCAGCAGGTCACCCAGCCCGGCGAGGACGATGAAGGTGAACGCCAGCCCGAACCGGTCGATGACCACCATGGCGGCGGTGGCCGCCGAGGCCGCCACACCGAACAGCGTCACGTGATCGGCACGCACCCCCAAGCGCCAGAGCACCTTGCCGATCGGCACGACGACGCGGTCGACGCCCGCCCGCCAGCGCCCGTCGAGCACGGTCCCGCTCAGATCCCTAGCCGTGACAACCGGGGAGGTTGTCCCCGGTTCGAGGGGGCGGGGCGCAGGAGCCTCCGTGCTCAAACAGAGAAACTGCGCGCGGAGGCTCCTGCCCCCCGCCCCCTACCTCGGCTCGACATGAGGCCGACCTCCCCGCGCCGCTCGCGGACCTGGCCGCCCCTGCGCCCCGCCTCCAAGCGCTAGCCCGGCGGCTCATGGATGTCGGTGTCAGCGAGGTCCGACCAGTCCTCGGGGTTGTCCTCGACGATCACGTCCAGCACCTTCGGCTCCACGCCGTCCACGAGGACCAGACCGCGCCGCAGGGGCCGTATCTCGTTCGAGAAGACCAGGATCCGCCAGGTCGGGCGGGAGAACCAGCCACGCCAGCCCATCTGCGCCGAGGCGTGACCCACGGGGAAGCCCACGGCCCGCACCGCCTCCAGCAGGGCGTCGGTCTCCTCGACGCGCAGATCCCAGCCGGCCCGGAAGTGGTACGCCGCCAGCACCAGCAGGGCGATCCCCGCCGCCAGGAAGCCACCGTTGACGATGTTGGGATCGCTACCGATCGTCAGCGCCCAGGTGGCGATGGAGACGACGCCCAGGAAGGCGTAGAGGGCGCCGGGCACGCGCCGGCGGCTGTTGTTGGGGAAGACGTAAGGTCCGACGTAGCCGCTGACGTCCAACTCCGGCGGCAGTTCGTCGCCGATGTCCGGGCGGTCGGCGGCGCCGGCGGTGCCGGGCTGCCGCTCGTCCCCGGTCTCGGTTTCGGCCTCGGTCTCGGGAGCCATGATCCGACGCTACCCGGCAGTCTGCTGCCAGGCGCCCCGCAGCTTGCGCCAGGTGTCCTCGAGCGTCTCGGGCAGCACCCGCACCCCGCCCACGGTCGTCATGAAGTTGGTGTCGCCCGCCCAGCGGGGCAGGCAGTGGACGTGCAGGTGGCCGGGCACGCCGGCGCCGGCCGCCCGGCCCAGGTTGAGCCCCACGTTCACCCCGTCGGGGTCGTAGGCGACCTGCAGCGCCTGCACCGCGGCGCGCACCGCAGCCCACAACTCCCCCCAGGTGGCGTCGTCGAGGTCGTCGGGTGAGGCGGCGGCGGTGTAGGGCACCACCAGCAGGTGCCCGGTCGTGTAGGGATAGGCGTTCAGCACGGCATAGGTGTGCTCGCCGCGCCACAGCACGAAGGTCTCGCTGTCGGGGAGGTCGCCCCGCCCGATCGCCTCGAAGGGCGAGGAGAACCCCGAGCCCTCCTCGTCCGCCTCCGCGCTCACCGCGGCCACGTAGTCGGCCCGCCACCCGGCCCAGAGCCGGCCCAACTCACTCATCGCGACTCTCTCCCGGGCCCGCTCATCAGCGCGGCGCCGCCTCGGCCAGCATCCGGGCCGTCAGGGTGGCCAGCGGGACGTCCCGCTCGGTCTCGGCGGCCCGCGGGTTGACGCCGACGGTGCCCGCCGCCACGTCGCTGGCGCCCACGACCAGCACGTAGGGAACCTTCTGGAGCTTGGCGGCACGCACCCGCCGCCCCAGCGGCTCGTCGCTGGCCATCACCTCGACGCGCAGCCCCGCGGCGCGCAACTCATCGGCCACCTCGGCGGCGTAGCCGGCGTGGTCGGCCGCCACCGGCAGCACACTCGCCTGCACCGGGGCCAGCCAGGTGGGGAACGCGCCCGCATAGTGCTCGAGCAGGACCCCGAAGAAGCGTTCCAGCGAGCCGAACAGGGCGCGATGGATCATCAGCGGGCGGTGGCGCTGCCCGTCGGGTCCCGTGTAGTGCAGGTCGAACCGCTCCGGCAGGTTGAAGTCCACCTGCAGGGTGGAGAGCTGCCAGGCCCGGCCGATGGCGTCGGTCACGTCGACGTCGATCTTCGGCCCGTAGAAGGCGCCGCCGCCGGGGTCGGTGACGTAGTCGAGTCCCGCCGATTCGAGGGCGGCGCGCAGTCCCTCGGTGGCCAGGTCCCACATCTCGACGGGGCCGACCGCCTTGGTCGCCGGGCGCGTCGAGAGCTTGGCCTGGAAGTCGTCGAAGCCGAAGGCCCGCAGCACCGACAGCACGAAGTCGAGCAGCGAGGCCAGTTCCGACGGCACCTGCTCGGCGGTGGCGAAGATGTGGCTGTCGTCCTGCGTGAAGCCCCGGGACCGCAGCAGGCCGTGCACCGCCCCCGACAGCTCGTAGCGGTAGACGGCGCCCAACTCGAACAGGCGCAGGGGCAGATCCCGGTAGGAGCGCTGGCCGGACCGGTAGATCATCACGTGGAACGGGCAGTTCATGGGCTTGGGGTAGTAGGCGGCCCCGTCCAGCTCCATCGGGGGGTACATGCTCTCGGCGTAGAAGTCCAGGTGGCCGCTGGTCTCCCAGAGGTTGGACTTGGCGAGGTGCGGGGTGTACACGAACTGGTAGCCGCCCTCGACGTGCCGGCGGCGGCTGTAGTCCTCCATGAGGTGCCGCACCAGGGCCCCCTTGGGATGCCACACGGCCAGGCCCGGGCCGAGCTCCTCGGGCCAGGACAGCAGGTCCAGCTCGCGGGCCAGGCGCCGGTGGTCGCGCCGGGCGGCCTCGGCGAGACGATGCAGGTGGGCCTTCAGGTCTGCGGCGCTGGCCCAGGCGGTGCCGTAGATGCGCTGCAGCATGGGACGGTCACTGTCGCCGCGCCAGTAGGCGCCTGCCACCCGCTGCAGGGCGAAGTGACCGAGGCGACCGGTGGAGGGCACGTGCGGACCCAGACAGAGATCCACGAAGTCCTCGCCGTTGGCATAGCAACTCACGCTGCCGTCCCCGCCGGCCTCGCCGGCCAGATCGGCGTCGGCCTCGCCCTCGACGCCGACGCTGACGCGCTCGATGATCTCGCGCTTGTAGGGGTGGTCGGCGAAGACCTCCAGGGCCTCGGTGGCGTCGATGTCGCGGCGCACGAACGGCTGATCGGCGGCGATGATCTCCCGCATCCGCGCCTCGATCCGCTCCAGGTCCTCGTCGCTGAAGGTGGCCCCGCCCGGCAGCTCGAAGTCGTAGTAGAAGCCGTCGGCCACCGGCGGCCCGATGGCGAAGGTCGCCCCCGGGTAGAGCCCCAGCACCGCCTGCGCCAGGACGTGCGCCGTGGAGTGGCGCAGCGTGTGCAGGCCCCGCTCACTCTCGGCGGTCACGATCTCGGTGGTTGCGCCGTCGACCAGCGGCGCCGACAGATCCACCTCGGCGCCGTCGACGCTGGCGATCACGGCGTCTCGGGCGAGCCGCCGGCCGATCGAGGCGGCCAGATCGGCAGCGGTGGCACCCTCGGGAAGGTCGCGCGCCGAGCCGTCCGGCAGCAGCACACGAACCATGTCGGGAACGCTACCGGCGGGCGCCGCCCGGATCGCACGCGGCGCCGTCGCCGGGCCGCTCCGGGCCGAGTGTCTCGCCGCTGCGAAGGTCCACCCCCAGCAGCATGGCGGAGGCGGCGACGCCCCGGCCCCGGCCGACGGCCTCGTCGATGCACGCCAGCGCGGCCGGCGTGTCGAGGTCGTCATCGAGGGCGGCGCGCACCTCGGCGAGCGGGCCGCCACCGGTGGCGGCCCCCTGCCAGCGCTCCAGGCGCTCCGCGGCCTCGACCATCATGGCCGGACGCCACTCCCAGGAGTCCCGGTAGTGGTGCGCCAGCACGGCCAGCCGCACCGCGCGCGGGTCGTACTCCTTCAGCAGGTCGCTCACGAACACGAGGTTGCCGAGCGACTTGGACATCTTCTCGCCGTCCATGCGGACCATGGCCTGATGCATCCAGTGGCGGGCGAACGGCTCCCCGGTCGCCGCGGTCGACTGCGCCCGCTCGCACTCGTGATGCGGGAAGATGAGGTCGGAGCCACCCCCGTGGAGATCGATGGTGGTGGCGAGTTCGCGCATCGCCAGCGTCGAGCACTCGATGTGCCAACCCGGCCGTCCCGGCCCCCAAAGCGACCCCCACTCCGGCTCATCGGCCGCCGACGGTTGCCAGAGCACGAAGTCCAGGGGGTCCCGCTTGGCGGGATCGTCGGGGTTCCCGCCCCGCTCGGCTGCCAGCACCAGCATGTCAGTCCGGTCCAGCTTGGAGAGCTCGCCGAAGCCCGGGAAAGTGGCCACCTCGAAATAGACGGCCCCGCCGGCGAGGTAGGCGTGACCCCGGTCCAGCACCATGCCGATGAACCCGCGGATGTCGGCGATGGCCGAGGTGGCACGCGGCTCGCTCCAGCACGCCAGCATGCCGAGCGCGGCCATGTCGGAGTCGAAACGGGCCACCTCCGCGGCCGCCAGATCCAGGTAGTGCACACCCAGCGAGCGGGCCTTGCGCAGGATGTCGTCGTCGACGTCGGTGACGTTGCGCACGCAGCGCGTCTCGTGGCCCCGGTCGCGCAGGCGCCGCTGCAGCACGTCGTAGGTGAGGTAGGTGGCGGCGTGGCCCAGATGGGTGGCGTCGTAGGGGGTGATCCCGCACGTGTACATGGTGACGACCGGGCCCACCTCGAAGGGCACCACCTCGCCGGCGACGGTGTCGTAGATCTGCATGGGCGCCGCCGCGGGGTCCGCCGGCCGCTCCGGGGCCGGCGGCGAGGCCGTCACTCGTCGTTCAGACCCGTGAAGCGCAGCGCCACCCGGGTCTTGTAGCGACCGTTCAGCTGCAACAGTACGGCGGCGAACGCCTCGATCGGCGCCGCGTTGGACAGCTCGCCCGCATCCAGCGGGCGGAGGTCCGGGATCTGGGAGACGACGGCGGCGGTGGCGTCGGTGGCGTCGGGATGGTCCGAGCAGATCAGCACGTCGGAATCCACGTAGTGGTCGATCTCGCTGAGCTCCTTGGCGGGCACGTGGTGCAGCGCGGCCGCCACCTTGGCCCTCGGAATCGCCGCCTGGATGCTGGCCGCAACCGATCCCCGCGGCGGCACGAGCGGCTGGAACTCGTGCGCCACCCTCGCCAGGGCGTTGCACATCGAGACCACGACCTTGCCGTCGAGGTGGTCCTCCACGGACTGCACGGTGGCCGCGGCGGCGTCCCAGGGCGTCGCCAGCACGATCAGGTCGCAGCCGGCGGCCGTCTCGTTGTCGCCCGAGCCGATCGGCAGCTCCCTGTCGGGCCAGACGGCCACGAGCTTGTCGCGGGCCTCCATGGCGCGGTACTTCGAGCGTGACCCCAGGACCACCTCGAACCCGACACTCGCCAGCCGGACGGCAAGACCCTTGCCGGCCGGACCCGTTCCGCCCAGAACACCGATGCGCATGGGGCCTAGGGTACCTTGAGGGTGATGGGCCTCTTGTCTCAGAAGCGATTGCTCGTCACCGGCGTGCTGACCGACGCCTCGCTGGCTTTCTCCGTGGCCCAACTGGCAAGCGCCGAGGGGGCGGAGCTGATCCTGACCGGCGCCGGGCGTGGCCTGCGGCTCACCGAGCGCACCGCCCGCAAGCTGGAACCGACCCCCGAGGTGCTGGAACTCGACGTCACGCAGCCCACCCACGTCACCGCCGTGCGGGAGGCTCTGGCCGAACGCTGGGGCGGCGTGGACGGCGCCCTGCACGCCATCGGCTTCGCCCCGCCGGTGTGCCTGGGTGGCGATTTCATGGCGGCCGGCTGGGAGGACGTGTCGGTGTCCCTGGAGGTCTCGGCGTACTCGCTGAAGGCGCTGGCCGACGTCGTCGCGCCGCTGATGCCCTCCGGCGGGTCGCTGGTGGCATTGGACTTCGACGCCACGGTTGCCTGGCCCGTCTACGACTGGATGGGCGTCTCCAAGGCGGCCCTGGAGTCGGTGGCCCGCTACCTGGCCCGCGACCTGGGGCCGCGCGGCATTCGAGTCAACCTGGTGGCCGCAGGTCCGGTGCGCACGATGGCGGCCCGCTCGATTCCCGGCTTCGAGGCGTTCGAGGAGGCCTGGACCGAACGCGCCCCCCTGGGCTGGGACGTCAACGACGCCGACCCCGTTGCCCGGGCGTGCGTGCTGCTGCTGTCGGACTGGCTGGGCGCCACCACCGGGGAGATCCTGCACGTGGACGGCGGCTACCACGCCATCGGGGCCTGAGCCGAGTAGCCGGTTGGGGCAGCGCCCGGCGGGGCCACCGGCGCCCGTCGGCGGCTCGTCCGGCGAAATCGATCCGGCGCCGGCCCCCGGCGTCCCCGCCTCGGTGGGTTTGTTTCGGGAGGATTGCCGCCGGTTGTTGCCGGGACTTAGTGTTGCCGGTCGTAGCCAGCACCGGAATCCGGCCCGGAAGGAGGCGTCATGCAGCGACCGATCGAGGTGATGGGCGAGGGCCTGGGCCACCCCGAGGGACCGGACATGCTGCCCGACGGGCGTGTGGTTTTCGTCGAGACCTACACCAGCGACGTGAAGGTCTGGGAGGAGGGCAAGGGGATCTCCGTCTACGGCTATTGCGGCGGCGGCACCAACGCCTGCATCGTCGGCAGCGACGGGGACGTCTACGTCACCCAGAACGGCGGCACGGTCGGGGCGTGGAAGGCGCGCGACCAGGTGACGCCGTCGATCCAGCGGATCCGCCCCGACGGCACCGTCAGCTACGTGGCGACCGAGATCGAGGGTGCGGCGCTGAACGCCCCCAACGACCTGGCCTTCGGGCCGAACGGTTCGCTGTACTTCACGGACTCCGGCGAGTGGGACCAGGTCAACAAGCCCGACCCGAGCCGCATCTTCGAGCTGTTCCCCGACGGCACGGGGCGAGTGCTGCAGGAGCTGGAGCCCGTCTACACCAACGGCTGCGCGGTGGACCCTGACGGCAGCGTCGTCTGGGTGGAGTCGTACACGCTCGAGGTCCGCCGCCGGCGCCCCGACGGCGCCATCGAGCACATCTGCACGCTCCCCGACGGTCACGTTCCCGACGGCTTCAAACTCGACGCCGAGGGCAACTACTGGATCACGGGGTTCATGTCCGGCGTCATCGACGTCATCGCCCCCGACGGCACCTACCTGGACTATCTGGAGTGCCCCTACGTGCCACTGAACTGCTGCTTCGACGGCACCGACATGTGGGTCACCGACTTCGGCGAGATCACCGAGGTGACCGCCGAGGCGCCCATGGTGGGGCGCCTGCTGCGGGTGCGGCTCGGCGTGCAGGGCATGGAACCCTTCCGAGGCGCCATCGCCTGAGCGTCACCGGCGGTCAGGCGGTCGGTGGAATTGACGAGGCCATGGCCCAGCGACTCGACCGGGACACGAGACTCGCCGTGCTCGGCCGGCTCGTGGAGGAATACGAAGCCGAGCACGGCTTCATCACCGGCGACGAGATCGCGGAGCAGGCCCAGGAGGACCGCGACGCAGCGGGGTCGCTTCGGGGCGCCGCGCTCCGCGCCGGATGACTGTGATCCTCGACTCGGGCGCGCTCATCGCGCTCGAGGGCGACGACCGCAGTATGTGGCGGCGCCTCAAGGGTGCCCTCCAGAGCGAGAGCCCACCGAGGACGCACGGGGGTGTCGTCGCCCAGGTGTGGCGCGGCGGAACCGGCCGCCAGGCGCGTCTCGCCGCGGCGCTGCAGGCCATCGAGGTGACGGCCCTCGACGCCACTGTGGGACGGCGCGCCGGAGTCCTGCTCGCCCGCTCCGGCCTCACCGACGCGATCGACGCGGCACTGATTGCCCTCGCCGATCACGGCGACCGGATCATCACCTCGGATCCCGGCGACCTCGCCGTCGTCGCCGCCTGCACCGATCGGCGCATCGACGTCGTTCTCGTCTGAGACCGCCGGCGGCGAGGAGTCAGACATCCAAGCAGCACGCTCGCCCGCCGCCGGCTAAGCAGACTGCCGCACGAGGCCGCCCGCAACGAACACGACGTGAGCAACAGCCGGCCGGTCAGCCCAACTCGCCCGGATCAGCCGGAGGCGTCGGACACGAATGCGGCGACCGCTGCCCGGTACGGTCCGAGAACAGATCCGGGGGTCTCTGTGGCCGCAGGGGCGCCCTCAGGCACAGTAGGGAGCATCGCGATGCGCACATTGGTGGTCACCGTTGTCGCGTTTGTCGTACTCCTGGCTGCTTGTTCGAGAGCCGGAGAGGACGTGTCGCTACCGACTGCGACGGACGTCTCCGCGACGCCCATGGCAACCGGCGCCACCGCGATCGCCACCACAGAGGGGCTGAGCGTGCCGGGGTTCGGCGTCGAGAACGAGAGTCCCGCTCATGGCAACGACCGGGCGAGCGCGACACCGCTGGCTGCGCCGGGGAGTGTCTCTGGGGCGGCGAGTAGTGGGGATCCGGATTGGTTCGTGTTCGACGCGGTGACCGATGGCACGTATGCGATCGACGTGACGCCGGAATCCGACGGCGAATTCACGGTTGCGGTGTTCGACGAGGAGGGGCAAGTCCCCGGCTTTCCTGTGGTGCAGGTCGGTGAGTTGGACGTTGATGTGGTTTGGGTGGCGCCGACGCCGGGGCGGTACTGGCTCCGTGTCTCGGGGAAGTGGGCGGTGCGTTTCGCCTACAAGCTGAGGATGAGATTCTTTGAGACACCGCCGGATGATCACGGCGACTCGGCGGCGGAAGCGACGGCTGTCGTGCTTGACCCCGGCGCCACGCCCGCATGGGTTGGAACCTTCGAGCGCAACGCCAACAGCCATCTCGACTGGTTGGGCGAGGTGCAGGGCGCCGTGACTCTTTGGTTGGGGGATCTCCTGGACGAGGACTGGTTCAGTCTGGAGCTGGAGGAGGGGCGCAGGTACCGCATCGTCCCTGTCAGGGGCGATCCGACGCGCCAACCCGTATGGCGGTTGACTGCCTTCCCGCCCCTCGTCATGACCGTGCACCGCGACGGCGACGCGACCGCGCTCCACCACGATCGGTGGGGCTTCCCGATCGAATTCGTGCCGCCGGTGACCGGCACCTACCAACTGTCTGTCGCCTCCGCCGGCGTTGTGTCGTCGCTGCTGCCGGCCCCGCACGCGATTGTTGTTTCCCTCTTCGATCCCGATACTGCGCCCTATCTGCGCGACGACACCGTCGCGGTGCGCCCCGGCGCCCCGACGGTGGGCACCTTCGACCGGCGCGGAGACCTCCACTGGTTCGCGTTGGACGCCGTCGAGGGCCAAACCTGGATCGTGCAGTTCGGTGAACGCCTCGACGGGTGCATCGAGGTCTACGGCCCAGCCAGCGGGGATCCGTTGCTCGACGAGTGCGACCGGGACTACGTGGACTACTACCGGGACTACCACGTCTGGACTGCGCCCACCGACGGCACCTACGGCATCAGACTCTTCCCAGACAGTGACCGGTTCCAGACAGGCAGCGCCCGCTACTGGTTCACAATGACGCCGGCCGCGCCCGACGACCACGCAAACCACGCCGCCGGCGCCACGCCGGTTGTCGCCGGCGAGAGCCCGACGGGGACCATCGACTATGTCGGCGACACCGACATGTTCCGGCTCCCGACCCACCAGGGCGAGGTATGGACCATCCCGCTTGTGCAGTTTGCTGGCGCCGGCACCACCGTCGACGCATGGTTCGTCAGCGCTGGCGGCCAAGAAGACGGCCCACACCCCCTGCCGCACTGCTACTGGGCCTGGCCGACCTGCGCCCTATCGGCACCCCGAGATGGCGCATGGATCATCGCCTTCGAAGGCACCGAACCCGGCGCCCGGTTCGAACTGATTCCCGAACGGCTGAACGTCCCGGACGACTACGGAAACGACCGAGCGCACGCGCCCAAGCTGGCAACCCCGATACTCCCCGGCGCGGCGTGCCGGAGCGAACCGTCGATGGATGACTGCTCGGACACGACGACGGTGGAAGGGACGATCGACTACCGCATCGACGGCGACTACTTCCGGATATCCCTCCCGGAGGTCAACAAGTACGAACTCCGCCTGCACAGCGACCGCGGCCATGCGATCTTCACGGTGTTGGAAAGGTGGTACTGCGCGTCGTGGGACGAGGCGTGGGGACAGACCCACGACCTGTGGACCCCCGAGATCGCCGGCGACTACTGGATCAGAGTGGGCGTCAACAGGGACGAACTCGTCAGGCCCGACTATTATTTCGCGCCCGAGGACTACACCCTCCATATCACCGCACGCCCCGACGACTTCCCCGACCTCCCCACACCCGAGGAGACAATCGAGGACACAGCGACCGAACTCGAACCCAATACGGTCCACCGCGTCCCCCGCGGCCAAAGCAGCGGCGAGGACGCCTACCGGGTCACCCTCGACCACCCCCACTACATCATCGAAATAGACGGAGCAGGGTTCCGGATTCTCGGCACGCGGGGGTCATCGGTCCAGGAAGGGTCTCGCTACCTCAGGAAGCCGTGGCCGCCCCAAGTGGACCTACGGTTCACGGTCACAGGCCCCGAAGCCGCGCCCTACAGCGTCGTCGTCCGCGAACGCAAACCCACAGACGACCAACTCGACTGGGCGGGGCCGCCCCACGTACACCCTGGCGACGACCCACCCGAGTACTGCTACCCACACGACCACTAGACCGAACCTCCCCGGGCACCGGTCGGCCCTGCGTGAACCCGGGAGGCTCGACCCACGCAATGACGGCTCTTCGGACACTGCGGGAAGCATCCCCTTACGAGTCATCCCCCGAGCCCAAGCCGTAGCGGCCGGCACCGCTCGCGGACGCCCAGAATCCGTCGCCTACAAGGCACATCGCCGCGCCGCACCGACGACACCACCTGTCAAACCGCGCAGGCCCATCGTGCTTGGCCCACTCCGCTAGGGCAGCCAACGTATGCCTTCGGGCAGATTCGTGATCCAACTCCAGCACGGGATGGTCCCGTTGGTCCGTAGACCGCACGAATGGCTATAGCCGACATCGACAGCGGTGAAGTCGCCCACCGGCGCGTCCGACTGACCCTCGAAGCGCGCGCCCCAGCAGACGACCGTGCCACCGGCGCGAAGGCCGCACGAATTCTCAAGTCCAGCGGTGACTGCAGCGAATTCGTCCACAGGCGGATCCCACCCACCATAGGAGTCGAGCCCCCAGCAGTCGATCGTGCCCTCGGCGCGTACGCCGCACGAATACTGATTGCCGGCGCTGACAGCGGCGAAGGCGCCCACCGGCGCGTCCAACTGGCCGGAGTCATCGTTGCCCCAGCAGACGACGGTGCCCTCGATGCGCAAGCCACACGAATGGCCGGAGCCGGCGCTGACAGCGGCGAACTCGCCCGCCGGCACGTTCGACTGGCCGGAGTCATCGTTGCCCCAGCAGACGACGGTCCCCTCGATGCGCAAGCCACACGAATGGCCGGAGCCGGCGCTGACAGCGGCGAAGGCGCCCACGGGCGCGTCCAACTGGCCGTCGAGGTTGTTACCGCCCCAGCAGACAATGGTCCCTTCCGCGCGCAAACCACACGAATGCCCATACCCGGCGCTCACAGCTGTGTAGCCGCCGTCAGATGTGACCAGCGGCCCTGGATCTAGTGGCGGTGATGGTTCTTGCAGTCGTGCGGTGGTCTGAGCCACCGGAGGCACCGACCCCGGCGGCCCCTCGGGGACCACGACCGGCGGAGGCCCAGTATCGGGGATCGCAGTGTTGGTTGAACCTGTGGCGCTGCACGCCGATGCCACCAACACCAAGCCGACGGACACCGCGAACCGCCTCGACCGACCCGCACCCAACATCGCCAACCCCCTGACCGTCCCCCTCAATCCTCAGCCGGGCCGTTGACTGACCACCGGAGTTGACCGCCAGGGCCGAGTCCCCGATCGCAGTCCGAAGCTACCCACGCTCGTCATGTCTCATCCGACGAGCAGGACCGCACGATAGTTCCCGTCACCCCACTACACCGCCCCCGCGGGCCTGCTGAGCCCCGAGTCTCGCGCCGTCAGCTTGCGCGACACCGCGCGGACGTAGTGCGACGACGGGGCTCGAGCGTCTTGGCGTGGACCTGGAAGAGGTGGTAGCTCTCCATGGCGTTCACGATGGCGAGCTTCCAGTTGCAGTCCCACACCTCGGCCTCCCGGAAGTTGGACCAGTAGGGAGTGGGAACTCATGACCAGCAGTCTGACAGTGTGTCGCGACGAGGAAATGGGAACACGTCGACATGTTCGGGGCCGCGGTGCCAGCTCGCAATCTCCTGTCGCCGGCGATCGACCTGAGCGGCGGGCCCCTATCTCGCCGGTAGACAGGCTCGCCGCCGGCGTGCAACTCGTGCACTCAGACGGGTAGGTGTAGCGCGCCGTCTCGCTCGATGACGAGGCCGTCGCGCAGGAGTGACGCCACGATGCGCCGCGCTCGCGGCGGGTCGTCTTCGAGGCCCATGAGATGTGCCGCGGCCGAGGCCGGCTGGGGGCCGGATCGGAGTGCCTCCACGAGACGGCCCCGGCACTGGCGGTCGGAGCCCTCGAAGGGCGCCTGGGCGACGCTGACGCCCGCGGAGCCGTCAGCGGGGTCGGGGCCCTCTCCGCGCCAGGCGCAGTGCTGCCGGACCGGGCACGGCGCGCAGGCCGGGGCGCGGCGGGTGCAGACGGTGGCCCCCAGGTCGAAGAGCGCCTGATTCCAGAGCCAGGCCTGCCCGGGGGGCACGAGGCGGTCGGCCGCCCGCTGTGCCTCGGCTCGGGTCAGACGGCGCCCGCCGAGCCGCGCCAGCAGACGTCCCACGTTGGTGTCCACGACACCGACGTCACGCTCGAAGGCGAGGGCGAGCACGGCGCGGGCGGTGTACGGCCCGACTCCCGGCAGGGCCAACAGGCCATCGAGATCGTCGGGGAAGCGGCCACCGGCCGCGTTGATGCGGCGAGCGGCGGCGTGCAGGTGCAGCGCCCGGCGGTTGTATCCCAGCCCGCGCCATGCCTCGATGACGGCGCCCGCCGGCGCGGCTGCGCAGACCGCAGGCGTCGGGAACCGCGCACAGAAGTCGTCATAGCGCTCGAGCACGCGCGACACGCCGGTCTGCTGCAGCATCACCTCGGCCACCAGCACGCGCCACGGATCACGGGTCCGCCGCCAGGGCAGGTCGCGGAGCCGGGGCTCCGCCCACGCCAGCAGGGCCTCCTGCAGCGCGCCCGCCGAACCCGCACGCAGGTCCCCCGCGGCCGTGGCCTGCTCGGGTTCCGCTGTGGTCGCCGTGGGCACCCCCGCAGTGTCGCGGAAGCCGCGCTCCCCTGCATCGACAGGCACCGTGCCGGCACCGGGGATCGCCGGGAAGCCGCCCTGGGGCGCTAGCTTCGGAGCCCGTGGCGACCTCACCACCGCCGGATCTCATCCTGGAGCCGCTGACGGGCAAGCCGCGGGCGGTCGAGGAGTGGGTCACGACGTTTCACCTCGTGGTCGTGGCTCTGGATCCCTTCACCCACGAGAGCGGCTGGATCCTGCCCACTGCCGGCCGCGTGATGGGGAACTTCTCCGGCGCCGACTGTCGCGTGGGCTGGCTGGTATGCGGCACCGAGGATCAGGCGCGCCAGTTCCTGGGACCCTGGGCCGACCGGTTCCTGAGCTTCGCCGACCCCGACCGGGCGATGGTGCAGGGCCTCGGGCTCGAGCTGCTGCCCGCCATCGTGCACCTCAACCACTCCCTGGAGGTGGTCGGCGCGGCCGAGGGCTGGAACCCGCGGGCCTGGCGAACCGTGGCGAACGGGCTGGCCGAGGCCATGAGTTGGAGCAAGCCAAGGATCCCGACCCGCGACGACCCCTCCCCCTACGCCGGAACTCCCGCCGCGGGCTGAACCGCTTCCACGGCGCGGTACCGTTGAGGTGGAACGGCGCCAGCGAGCCGGGGACTGCTGATTCATGCCAGCAGCGCACGCTCTCGTCATTCCGGCGGAGGCCGGAATCCACTGCGCAGCGAACCGACCGGCATCACCACTGGACATTCGGCAGCCCGACGGACCACCAGCGAACCGCAATGGACTTCAGCTACGAGGACACACTTCCCGCCGGGCCGGGTGACGTGCCGTACCGGCTGCTGAGCACCGACGGCGTGCGCGTCGTCGAGGCCGGCGGGCGGCGCTTCCTGGAGGTGGACGACGAGGCCATCCGCCTGCTGACCGCCGAGGCCATGCGCGACATGGCCCACCTGCTGCGCCCCGGGCACCTGCAGCAGCTGCGCAACATCCTGGACGACCCGGAGGCCTCGGCAAACGACCGCTTCGTGGCCACCGAGCTGCTGCGCAACGCCAACATCGCCGCCGGCGGGGTG